>JAYTKG010000201.1:0-14711 GCA_043730435.1 Acidimicrobiia bacterium
CCGCCACGGGCAAGCACATCGACCACTCCGGCGGACAACTTCGTGGACAACTTTTCGTGATTCTGTGGGGTTGGGTTGTGAGACTGTTGGATCGTGAAAGTGCTGGTCACGACACGGACAGCGTGTCTGCGGGATGCATGGTGTGGGTGCTGGAATGATTACGGATCAGAAGGTTAGGGGTTCGAGACCCTTCGGGCGCACCATACAGATCTAGTTATCTAGCTGGTCTGACACACTCCGAGGGTCTCGCCAATCAGCGAGGCCCTCGGGCATTTTTCGCCCCATGTATCAGCGATGTATCAGATTGATTCAACAGGAGGCGACAACGGTGCCAAGAGCCTGCCGAACAGTGACGACGGAGCTGTCCGGCTAATGGGAACTGTGAATCATTGGGACTGCTGTGGGTCGTTTAGAAACGGTCCCGAACGAGCTTCCTTAGCTCCTACACGACAGGTGACCGAGGGCGTATAGTCGCCGACGTGCCGTACTACATTGAACGAACTTTGCTGGAGTTAGTCGTGACTGCACCCAACAGTTTTCCGCCGCCAAACTGCACGCCGATTGATGGCGAAACTTCGGCGGCGTGTGATGGATTCCTGAGGCACGGCGACCCGCTCACCTCGGAACAAATGAGACTGCTGCTCGATGGAAGACCGGCGGAATTTATCGCGACGTTGGACAATGACGACGTGGTCCGGGTCCGCCCCGAGCTGCGCGAGGACCGCAGCGCACCCCTCCCCCCGACTGGACGGTGGGAGTACAAAGTTATAGCGCTCACCGAGTTACTCGGGCTTGCAACCGCCAAAGGTACGGGCTAACGAATGGCGCTGGAGATGAACAAGTTCGCGACGCAGGGTTGGGAGTTGGTCACAACATCCGAGCGAGATTCGCGGTGGATGGGCGGCGAAACGGTGATTCTGACTCTGCGACGGTTCGTTGTGACCGAGGAGATGTTTGCTGCCCGGTTCCGAGCCGAGGAAAAAATCCGCAGACAGGTCCTTGCCGAATTCCACCCTGAATGACGGGGCGCTTGCCGCGTGAACGATCGAAATAGCGAAATTCGCTCCGATAAAAGTTGGTCGTGAAACGAACCGAACCCCCTCGTAGCCGTGCGGTCATGCGCCACTCTCGCGAATCCTTGGTAATTGTCGCGGTACTCGCATACTTTCCTGAACTCGACTAGATCGTCCTCCGCCGGCGCCGTTCTGGCGATCATGCGACGTTCCGATCGTGCCATGGGCTGCTTCGATCCGCCCCGAAAATCACGTTTTAGCCGGGGCGCGAATCGTTTCTGCGGATTAACTGAATTGGCAACCTGCGAGGTTCCCTATAGTGTTTACTCGCATGACCACAATGCTCGACACCCCTTCGACGGCGGCGGTTGTGCGCGCCCGCGTAATGGCTGCGGTTCCTGGGTCGTTCATGCGACGTAAGGATTTCAGCGGGTCCGACCGTGCCGTCGAGTCTGAGCTGAGTCGGCTGGTACTCGACGGGGAACTTTTCAGAGTTCGGCGCGGGATCTATTACCGCGGTAAGCCAACTCGCTTTGGGATGACACGCCCGCCGCTCTTGGAGGCCGCCATCGCTGTCGCCGGCCCGGGCTCGGGACCTGCTGGCGTTTCTGCCGCCCACTTGTTGGGCCTCACGACACAGGTGCAGGGCACGGTAGAAATCGCCACCCCCGGCAAGGTGCCCGAGCCGATGCCGGGCGTTCGATTCCGGCTTCGACCATACGGACGCCGCGAACTTCAACTGACGCCAGCAGAGGTCGCAGTGATCGAAGTCTTGCGAGATCCCGGCGCGGCGGAAGCAAGCGAGAACGACATACGGGTTCGGCTCAGAGAACTCATCGAAACCGGAATGGTTCGCGCCGCGCTCGTCGCCGACGAAATCGCCGAAGAACATCATGTCGGGGCAAGAGCCCTTTGGCGAACGATGGAGCTGATCGCATGAGTAACCGTCTCGTTCACGATCCTGACGGCGTTGCTGCACTCGCCGCGCAGGTAGCCGACACAACAGGGCTGCCCGCAGCGCAGATCGAGAAGGACTTCTGGGTAACCGAAGTGCTCCGTGGCGTCACCGAAGCGGCCAAGACAATCGGTGTTGAGGTGGTGTTCGAACTATCAAATCCCGAGTTCTCGGAGCGTTGCTCTGGCCACGGGCCATAAAGCGTCGTTTGAAGAATGCATCGCTGCCATTCAGGGCCAGCGCCACCTCCTGTAGCCCTCCATAATGACGGTGAACGTCAAGGATTGCCTCCGATGACACCTCAAGGGCGCGCCGACGCAGTCAAGACCGGCCGCGCACGGTCGTGGGATGACGTGCCCGAGCATTTCAAGTCCGAGGTACTCGCCACTGCGTCCGAACTCGGCGAGCAGCGCCGCCGCCTGCGTGCCTGAGGTTCAGGTTCGATTTACGGAGCAGTTCTTTGATCGTCTCGATCTGCTCCTCCCAGACGAACGCGGTCTCGACGGCACTCCATCGGTGACCGACTTCTTACTCTTCGATCTGCCGACTGTTCGCGACGAGCTTGCTACGGATTTCGAAGGAAGGGCGGACATTCGCGACGGCTGACCCCGACGTCAGGGTCTACGTTGGGACAGGAGTCCTTGTACGGGCCTTTGCCGTCTACGCCACTCTCGAAGCCAATTCGATCGAGGTTTTCTGGATCACCATGGACCGATCGCCGTATAGCAGTGACGATTGATCCGTTATCCAATCGTGGACAACGGAGCAGCCCCACGGGATTCGAACCCGTGCCGCCAACTTGAGAGAGATGCGGCACCCTGCCCCCGCAATCGTTGGCGGGCGTTTGCTCGACGTCGACGTTGTTAGCAGGGCGTGTTGTCGAGCATTGCTCCCACGCTGGCCATCTCAAACAAATCGCCAGCGTCGGACACACCGAAACATCGGCCGGCGTGGGTCGACGAGACGGGTGCTGCTGAAATCTCTATTGGCACAATTCTCGTGGCCCGGGATGGACGGTCTACACCACCAGACAAACCACAGGGGTGGACCGCCTCCACGCTGGCCGCGGCCGAAGTGATCCTCGCGTCGGAGGAGCCGGGTCCGATCACTGCGACATACGTCGCTGCAACCGCCGGGCTTTCCATAGGCGCAGCCACGAAGGCACTCAGGCTTCTCATGGATGAAGGCCATATAGCTGCCAGCGCGACACGTGGTCCGCGTTCGGCACGACGAATCGCCAACCGGGACCGGCTTCTCGCCGCGTATGCCGACGCCGCCGACGCGCTGCGAAGACATCTTTCGTTGCAGGTCGCTGTGCTTGGACGTGACCTTGCCGCGGAAATCATGAAGATCGGCGAGGTGTGGGATCGACAAGATATGGCTTCGGCGGCAACCGGAACACTTGCAGCCGACACCCTCGCCCCGTTCCTGACAGCATCCGGTACAGCCGTTGTGTATGTCGACGCATCGACGATCGCTGAGCTCGAACACGTCGCCCGGATCGCACAGTTGGATCCGATAGATGGTGGTCGACTGACCCTTGCACCATTCCCCACATCGGCCAGCCGAACTCTCTCCCGAGAGGTCGATGGACTGATGGTTGCACCCTGGCCTCGCGTTTACGCAGATCTTCGAACGGTCGGCGTGCGCGGCGAGGAAGCCGCTGAACACCTGAAGGAAGTGATTGACCGTGGCCGATGAAGAACGGACCCGCCAGGCCCGACACGCTGCCGAGCGGGCGCTGATCTGGTCGTGCGGTCGGGAACTTACTTTTAAAGTCGCGTGCTCGTTGGGTCGATATTGTTTGATTGGTGCTTCCGGCTAAGGCAAACTGTGTCACACGCTTCTGCCAGAATCGTTACGAGGGGCGAGGAGGTCCGTTGTGACGGTACAAACGGTAGAACTTAACGATAAGCAGTGGGCGGCGGAACGTGACGCGATTGCCCTTGCGTTCCTGGGTGTCAACGCGGACGAGTTCGTCAAGCGGTTTGAAGCAGGCGAATACAACGACGACGAAGTCGATGGTCTGATGGCTGTCCTCGCTTTCTTTCCTGAACTCGACTGACCCGCTCAATGCCGGGACGCGACCAGAAAGAGGCATGGCGCGCGTTCAAAGACCCGATCAGTCGCGCAGTCGGCTGTCTCGACATGTCGGCCAGACTCGTGGAGCGAAGGTTTGAAAACGGTGTCATGCTGCTGGGCAGTTCGAGCCCTGGCATCAAGTTTGGAGACGCTCTGATGCTGGTGTTCTCGCTTCAGTTGGAACCGGTCAAGGACGCTGACCAATGGCGGATGACTACCCGCCGCTACGACTTCACTCTCGTGTCTCGGACGCGTTCGACCGAGGTTGTCTTTGGTTGGCATTGGCACCCGGCCAGCAAGCGAAGCCGAATCACCTACCCGCACGTCCACGTTCCGTCGGCGTCCGCGTTCAAAACCAGACACATTCCAACTGGTCGGGTTGCGCTCGAGGATGTGATCCTCTTCGGCTTCGATGATCTCGGTGTTCTGCCAGCGCATCAAGATGCGCGTCGAATCGTCGCGGAGGTCCGCGATAAGCACAGGCAGTACCGATCCTGGCATTAGTCAGCGTCGGTCGCGCTGCGAATCACTCCGGGTTCCTTGGTCTGAGGAGGGTACGGATGCTGGTCAGTTGAGGCGTGGGACCAGGCGAACGTCGGCACCACGGGCTTCGGCAATCCGATGCAACGTTCGCACCGTAGGACTGGCGGAGCCGCGTTCGATTTGGCTGAGGTCGCCCGGATCGATCCCGCCAGCGGAATCCCCGCCGCGCTCGCAGCCGTACGCGAAGCCGGACTACCCGACCTCGACTTCTACGACCAAGGCATCACCTTCACCGTCGCGATCCAACGAACAGAAACCCTCAGAGCACAAAGGCCGGTAGAAATCATCGGTGCACCGAATGGCCGCCGCGTCGAACTGCTCGAACTACTCGACGCACCGCGAACGGTCACCGAACTCGCAACCGCGCTCGGGATCAGCCTAAACGCCGTACGTAAACGACTCGCACGCCTGCGCGCCAACGGCCAGGTCACCCAACACGGCGGGCACGGCCAACACACGACCTACCAGCGAAAGCCCTAACGGATACGTACTGGCGTGGTGTATACACGAATTCGATGAGTCCCTTCAGCGGGAGAAACTGATGAAGTTCGTCGGTCGGTGACTCCACAAAACCTGTGGAATTTCGGTAGCTCAACGGGACTCTGATTCGCTCCGACGGGGATGACAACCGGTCGCCCATGTCTCAATGCTGCGGCCGCTGCCACAGCCTCACCGTTCTCCGACAACTCGGCCATTATCCAATCCTTCCGACACAACGAAACGAACAATACAAAACGAAGCCGATTATCTGCCAACGATTTCCAGCCGTTGATGGTGGCCCTGCGATCTCATGAACCCAACCAGTTGCACCCGATTCTGAAGGGTCGCGCTGCCGCCAAGCACCATGGTGCAAACGTGTTCCGAAATCAAAACGGGAAATCGGGAGTCCGACAAGTCGATATCCGGGTGCGGCTGCGACCGCTTCGAACAACCGGAGAATGGCGGGGCGAGTCGTCGGCGTTATCGGCCAGAGCGGCAGCAATCAGATGATGTTGCGAATGTGATCGGCGAGGAACTCGTCGAAGTTCTCCAACGGGTACGCCTCATAGAACGCCTCAACTGCTGCCTCCGGTGATTCGAAGGTGCAATGCGGCCAGATCGCCGTTATGTCGTCGGTGTCTACGGCGCGTGACGCGTTGAGTTTCATGAGGAACAGGTCATTCCATGACACTCCGACCACGCGAAGGGTGGGCGTGGTGGGTAGCACGACGCAATCGTTCATCACGAAGGTCGCGGGCAGAAATGGCGCAGCCGAATCGTTCAACCACCGGGGTGCCAGGTCGTGGCGCACCGCGACGCGTGCCACCGCGGCCACCACGGCGGCATCGAGGCGCTTGCCGCTATCAACATCACGAGTGGCGTCTCGCACGCGTGCCATGCAAGGCGCGCGCCTCCGACAACCACAATCACGTGCGGCACGCCAGTGGCGAGTTCGGTTGCGACTTCATACAGGTATCCCCGGATCGCCTCCCCGTCGAGCAGATCGTCAGACACCGATGGTCTCCGGTTGACGCCACAGGCTCTCTGCGTCGATCAATAGTCCGCGTTCCGACAGTTGTATGGGAACGTTGCGTCCCGCAATCTGGCGAGCTGTCCGAGGGCTATACGGCTCGACCAATCCGGGGACGGACCCGGTCCATGACGGGCGCGGCAACGCAGCGTCATCAGCCAATTTCTCCGCCACCGCAGCTATCAAGGAGTCAACAATACGATGCCCGGACGGTGGAGGCACCGGATAGATCACCTCCGCAATAAGTTCGGGATGCAAGACGAGCCGATCGAGAAACCCGCGCCATTGAGACCATTGCAACCGAACGTTGCCGTCGCGCATCGACCACGCCCGCGTTAGATCACCAAGACCCGCCCGGTGGGGTGTCCCGTGACGAACCGCACTAATCACCAAATCGAAACCAGCCGCAGCGAGAATCCGCTGCAAAGTGCCAACTGCCGGGTCAACGACACCGGCCTGGATACGCGTGATCGTCGAACCAGCAACATCGGCATCTTCGGCCAAACGCCGGATCGGAACCCCCGATGATTCCCGAACCGCAAAGAGCAAACCAGCGACATCCATGCTGTAAGCATATATGCATACCAAAGGTGACCGACGTCTGATCGTCTGTGTTCAAGCTGCAAGGACTACTCGGGTTCAGACCATTGGCGTTGTGTTGGGTTCCAGGTCCCGGATGCTTCGTTGGCCAGGATTGGATCGAACAATGCTGCTGCGGTGCTCAGTGCTTGCGTTGCCGTCTTTTGTTGTAGCCAACCAATTTTGAGGGCTTGGACCTCGTACCCGAGGGTCCAGGCTGGAGACGGCAACTGGATCGTCACTGGCAACACGATCCGCCGATGGGTGAACTCGCTGCGCACCGCCTTGTTCAGGTCTTGGGCAGCGAACCGGTGTGTGTGTTCGCGAGAAGGACGATGTCGACGAGGTCGCGGTAGCGGCTACTTGGTTGACCGTTGTGTTGTTCGACCATCGCTGCGATCTTGTCGGCAAGGTGATCAACGACGGCATAGACGCGGTAAGGGTAAACGGGCAGGCCCGGGATCTTGACTGGCGATAGCGGCGCGATGATGTCGGGTTGCTGTGTCATGTTCGAGGACACGACCAAATCGATTTTGAAGCGCTGGAACTCTTTGTTTCCGAGGAACGCTGTGATTACGAGTTTCCTCGCTCGACCCGGATCAGTAGTAGGCCCGGGATCAACATCAAACGAGAAGAAATCCTCGAAATCAACGGCGGCTACGGCTTGCAATGTGCTGATTGCCAATTCGAGTTGACCTTCGTAGACAGGTCCAAATCCATACTGTGACGTGCTTGGCCAGGCATCCGCGCGAGTAAACCTCCTCCGCCTTTCAGAATCCATCGATCGGAACCGTCTCCGAAGACGCGTGACAGGAACCGGTCATAGGCAAATTGTCGCCGAAGTTCGTTTACCCCATAACTTCCTGATGTGGCGCCCGCGACGAAAAGGTCTTTCAACGCGTTGTCGAACGCTGGCGCTGACTTGTAACCAAACCCGCGATTCGCAGCGGAGCCTGACCGCGCGGACTGGACCACACGTCACGGATTCATGTGATACCCACGTATCGGGGTGCAGCGTGCGTTCGCGTGGGCTCCGCGCTGGCTCGAGCCTGAGCCACGCAACACGAAGATCCTGAAGCGGGTCATCGCCAGCACCAACAACCCGATACACGCCGTGACCAAGCCGCTGGATGTAACCACGATCAACGCTGCGGGTCAGCGAGAAGTCCTCAACGCCCACCGCCGACGCCTGCGCCCGCGTGAAATAGCCGAACTGGGCCCCCGGGATATCCCCCAGTTGTCGAACCACGATCTCAGCCACGCCCACCACAATAACTGTAAACCTTGCAGAGCAAGCAAGTTTCAAAGCTCACATCAAAATAGCCATCGCGCCGGCGCGACCTTTATGCTTCTTCTGCCGCGAGTGCGGATTGTTCCGGCTCTGGGTTGTGGCTGTTTAGGTAGTCAAGCGCTCGATCGATGGCGTCACGTTTCCGCTGGAGTTCCTTCAAGGTTGGCGCCGATTCGTCGGACACCTCTTTGAGTCGGGCGAGTTGCCGTGCGACCGCGCTCTCCAGTTCGGCGAGACTGCTGCGCGTGTTCGGATCCTGGGGAATGCCTTGCAGTTCTCTTAGAATCGCCGCTGTCAGATGCATCGCTACCACTGCTTCCACAGCCGCCGCAGCGGTTCCTGGAGCCGCCAATCCAATTGCGATGCCGCCGCCGCCCGCAGTCGCGAGTGTGCCTGCCGTCAGCAGACCACCGATCATGCCGCCACGCCCGGAGCGGCGGCCAAAGCCAAACCGCCCGTGACAGCGACAACGGCCGCGGCACCCAGGCCCAAAACCGTACGCTCGGTGTACCGGGATGGACACAAACGAAAGGCGTTCCGGTGCGCGGATCAGCGGTCGCCGGGCGAATTCGACGGCAGCGCCAAGATCCGGAGACCCCAGTTCGTCGTGGCGGACACGCAGTGCCCAATGTCGGCCATCGCCACGCGTCGACTCAAGGCTGAACTCGAACCGGGACAGTAACGCTCCATCGATTGCTGCGCACACATCGAGCACCACCTCTTCGTCGGGTGCGCAGAAGTCCAAATCCGTCGAGAACCTCCCAGTGTTCCCGAGGCGGCACTTGCGCAGGCTTGTTCCACCCTTGAAGATCAGTCGCCCGTCGTCGAAGAAGCCTTCGTCAGACAGCATGGCAAGCAGGTGATCCTGCGCGACGTCAAGCAATGCTGCCCGGTATGCATCGGCGCGCCCGGCACCGTGAAGCTTGACGAGGGCGCGGGTAAGTCGGGCCGCCACTCTAGGCCTTCCCGCCCAGGCGCTGCCACGGGGCGACAACCCGATCCGTGAGGTTGAAACGTGAGGAGTAGTCGCCCACCGGGCCGACACCAAGCGTGACATGAGACAACGGGGCCGAGCCTCGCCGCTCCATCACAGCGTTCGCGGAATCATGCGCTCCGCCTTCGTCGAGCAAATAGGCGCAACGTTGCCAAGCAGTCGGTGATTGGCCGTCCAACAAACCGAACAAACGCTCCACCTGACAGTCACCCGCAAGGTCCATGATATGCGCGGCAAGATCAGCCCACGGCTCAAACGATGCCGGGCGAATGGACACTTGCGCGAGCAACGCCTCCGGCCCGAACGCTGGCAGACCGGTAGCCCACTGCGTCAGGTCCAGCCGTTTCTGCCGGAGCAACTTGCGATCCGGGCCAACGTGTGACGCCATGGTCGCTGGCCATCCAAGCCGTACAACGCCAATGTGAGCGCGGGCACCGAATGGAGCCCGAACACCTTCCGGCAGCCATACGCGAACCGGGCCGCTATAGCGCCGGTCGAGATACCCGAGGTGCCAGGCTGCAGCCTCACCGGCTAGGGCGAACACGGCCGCAGGCTCATCCGCGCGCCAAGCGCGCAACGGCAGATACGGATCGATCGAGACGGTCTCACCCATCGGGAGGAACGCCCACACTCCGTTCGACGACGTCCCCCGCAACCAGCCGAGTCGCACCAGGTCCCGAATGGCGACCTCAGCATCGCGATCCATGGCCAGCTCATCAAGGTACGAAGCGATATCTGCCCGCGTCAACACCGCCGGAAGTTCCTGCGTGAGGCGCACGACCAACGGCGCGGCCCATCGTGGAACCCTCTGCGTCTTCGGTTCAGCTGTCAACAGGGTCATTTTGATCACACGGCTTCTGTATATTCTGACCTGATTGTAGAGCTATAGCGATCCATATTCAGGTCAATACATACAATTTATCGGCCGCGGACCGCACCGACACCAGGAATCATGCACGCGTTTGTTATCGAAGCCATACATCAACCACCACCACCACTTGGGGCGCGCTTGGCCTTCGGTTTCGCCTTGGCCTTCGGCGGCCTTCGAACCACTTCTATCACCGGTGGGGGCACCCGGAACAGGCCGAGCAGAACGTTGCCGAGGCCGAGTCTGGAACCGACGCTTTGGACCAGTTCACGAAGGTACGGGTGAATCGCTCGCAGGACGGTCACGTCGCCGAAAGCAACGACGTCGGCGGGATCGAGTTCGTCGCTGGACGGCAGCGTGTAGGCGGCAAGGTAGCGGGCGTCAATTGTGGCTGCGATTGTCTCTACGCTCGATTTGACCTCGATGTGGTACTCGCATTCGAAGAAGAGTCGTTCGTGCTGTTGTGTCATTGAAGGCGTGATGGCGACGTGCACTATGTTAGGGGGCCGCTGCCATCGGATCGCCAAGCTGGGCGTTCAGCACAAGTAGACGGATGTCGTCAAGGTTGGATTGCCCACCGATCCGGGATGCGCGTTGGTGGGTCTCATCAAGCGTTGCCTCGCCGGTCATGCGGGAGTTTCCTCAAAAACGATATCGGTAGAGCCCTCAAGCGCAGATCGAGCAGCCACTGCGGCCAGCCACCTGCCACGGTCCGCACGAGTCGTGAGCCACGGTTGTGCCGTCGATGTCGCGCTTGTCGCGATCGGCGAGATTTCGATTCCTACACGAAGTCGAGCGTTGACCGCTCTCGCGTAACGTTGGAGTGTTGACAGTTGCGGGTCGGTGTCGCCGCCTTCCAGGTCCGAGACTGCGGACTGGGTGGTGCTCATGAACCGGGCCACGTCGACTTGGGAGATCCGCTGCCACTTCCGTGCCCGTATGAGGTTCCGGAGAAGCGACGCACGTGCTTCGGCATCCTCGAAGGCGTGTCGGAAGTCTGGATCCAGGCTTGCTTCCTCGATGAAATCGCCACTCGAGGTTGAGTACTTCGACAATGCGGGAAGCACGGGAAGTTCCTCACTGGGTACTTCAAGAAATGGCTCGGCGTGCAGACTGAAGCGCGTTCCGCTCAGGCTCAACGTGTCGAGAGACTCAAGGCCCCGAGGCAGCTACAGAGGCGATGCCGAGAGATGCCGAAAGATGCCGAAAGGAATCCAAGCGTCGCCGATAGCGCTGGCAAATGAAGATCGAGGTTCTCCCAGGTCAGGGTGAGCGAATTGCTTTCGGCACCTCGGAGCGAGCGGACTTTATGCCGAAAGGAAACCCGTCCTGCCGAAAGGATTCCCCAGACAATTGGGCGTTGGGGTCCGCTCTCGGCGTAGATCTGCGCCTTGCTAAACACGTTCGAATCCCGCATACTATTCTTACTCTTGCTCGTCCTGCCCTCTCCGGGATTGGCGGGCTTTGCTTTGCTGAGGTCCTCGCATGGCGAGGCGGGTTGTCAACCGGCCGATCCGCCGACGGTTCTTGCGTCGACCCACCAGGCCCGATCTGGATCGTCGCGCCTCGGAACAAAGTTGGCGCGTCGTTCGATTGCTTCCAGCGCCGCCGCCACTTCGGCGGCTGTCGGGTGCGACAGTTGGCCCAAGATCGGACGATTCGCGCGGTCGATTTGGTGGGAACGCCGAGGTCGGTGGCGACGCGCAGCGCGCGCCGGTCATCGGTGATCATAGAGAGACCCCGGTGATGACACATGGCGAGTGTCGCCGCTTCGCCGTCGTCTACGAGCCGGGCGATACTCACAAAACCGCTGACTTCGTCTGGCGTGAGCGGTACCACAGTGACCTTGCCGCGTTTGACGAGGTCGGCGATGTTGATCGGTTCACGTTCCCCTCCTGGTGGCGAAGACACGAGAAAAAGCGCCTCGTCAACGGCGATTTCAGCGACCGCGAATTCGCACCGTTGGCATCCGCTAAGGCGCTGAGATCTACCGCTGCGGCCACGAAATTGATCAGCGCACACGCGTCAAGCATGACGATTGCCATGCTGGTCTACCCGTTGACCGCTTTGACCAATGCGGTCTCATCGAACTCGACGTCAGCGATGACGCCATCTTCGTCAAGACTGATGCGGTGCGACAACTGCATCGCGAGGCCGCGCGCCGTCGTGCGATCGCTGCGCAGGAACCGAGCGAACTGGCCCTCGGAAATTTCTCCTCGCAGGAAGGCCTCAACCGCAAGGTAGCGGAAGCGCAATGGAAGGGTTTCCGTGTCGGCGGGCATCGCTGCACGTTCCAGCATGTCTCGCGCTTCATGGACCCGAAAGCCCTGGTTCACGAGGCGGTCCCACGTATGGGCGCGCACCAAGTTGAGGTTTTCGAGTCGTCGCACCAATGCCTCCAGCGATACCTGGTAGAGGTCGGCCAGATGGAGGAGGTCGGCCGGAGTCACCCCGTTTTTGCGAACTTGGCGGACTTCTTCAAACCGCCTCTGCATCCCGGCTGCGGGCATCAGGAAATTTTCGGCGAAGGCGTCAGCGAATCGTTCGGCGGCGGGCACGCGCTGGTTCGGGTTCAACATCGTGATCTCGGTCGATTGGCGCTGCGCGATGAAGTGGGCGTACTCATGCGAAAGCGACCAACGCTGACGCTCGAACGGGTGGCCCGAGTTGATTGCGACGCAGACTCCGTACGCTGCCGAATAGACGAACAGTCCTGCCACCCGCGCTGGTAAGGGCAGACTGAAGATCCGTATGCCAACGTCGGATTCGAGCATTTGGCGTAGCTGGAAGACCGGACCATCGCCGATACCGAGGCGATTTCGTTCACTATTGGCCAGCATCTCGCCTGCCCGCTGCGGCTGCGTCCCTTCGATGTTTCGCTCCGCCGGGTAGCGCTGCGGCAATGGCGCTGCGGCAACACGTTCCAACTCTACGTAATCGTCAGCGAGGCGTTGCAGACTCGACACGGCGTCCTCAAGTTCGGTTCGTAACCCCTCGTCGCCCGGCGACAGACGGAACTGTGTGACGAAGTCGGCTGGGACCGGTGACGGTCGAAGCAACTCGTTGACTTGCAGGTTGTAGATCCGGGCGAACGACATGATCTCACCGGGCCGTGGCGCTCGGTCGCCCTTCTCGATCGCAACGATCGTGGTCCGCGCCACTCCCATACGTTCCGCCACGTCCTGTTGCGTCAAGCGGCTTGCGCGGCGCGCTGCTCGAAGTCGTTCAAGGTCAATCTCAATGTCGCTGTTCGTCGGGTCACCCTTGATTGCGGTGCCAGCCGGATTAGTCGCCGAAGGCGGTGCAGATCTGACCATGAGCCAAATCGTAACGCGCTGAGCCTGACAATGTCAGACATTAGTGTTGCTTTTGTCGTCAATTGTCAGTCTTTGCGATTTGGTATGGTTGGTTTGCGTGACCAGCTGAGCAACTAGCGAGACTTCTTCGATACGACGACGTCGACACATCCTTGTCGAATCAGCGGATGCGCCGAAGCAGCTGATCGATGACGAGCGCCGCTGCGTCGTCGATGGAGTATCCCAGGGTCGCCGCTCCGACACTCAGGCCTGAGATGTCGGATCGGAACAGGTCTGTGTCGAGTTTGGCGGCGAGATTCGCTATTGCCAAGGTGCCTGTGTAGTTCTCGGGACGATACGGAACAAAGCCTGCGAGTATGTCGTCGGGTGCGACCGCGAGCGTGGTGAGCGCAAGCCAGAGGTCAAACAGGTCGCGACCTTTTGAGCGCTGATACAGCGCCCGCAGCTTGGTGGCAACGAGTTCGGCGAGAGCAAAGGTCTGAACGTCGGCCGCTCCGTTGAACCAGCCGGAGTTCACCTCTAATGGCACGCGGACAAGTGGCAGCGCAGGCGATCGCTCGTAGGTGTTGACTTCAATTTTGATGCGCATGGTGCCCGTACCGGATTCGAACGGTGCCCGATAGCGCACCTTCGGGTATTTGGTGAGGTCGACGTTGACCTTCATTTCGAGTCGCTCGCCGATGGATCTGAGCGCGGTGAGGAGGTCGCCGATGCCGCCGTCGGAACGGCGGACGTAGTCGAGATCTTCGCTGTAGCGAAGGCCAGGAGAAAGATGAAGTTTGTGTAGGCAGGTGCCACCACGAAAGACGAGTTCGTCACCGAGGTAGGGGTCGTTGGCGATTTCGACGATCAGTCTGGCGAGCAGTAAATCCTGTTCGACCTGGTCCCGGCTGCGCCACGGTACTTCGCCCGCCCATTCGGTGATGAAGAACGAACTGATCACAGGTCTGACTCCACTTCGGTGTTGACGATGACGTTCCAGCGTTGATCGATAAGCCCGCGACGCGGCCCGCGCGACGCGAGCGCCGTCGGTTCGGTTCGGGCGTGCGTAATGTCCTCGAGGGCATCAAGTTTGACCGCTACACCGATTTGGGCGGCGGCGTGTTCGATCATCCAACCGGCACGCTGCGCAACCGCGATTGGGTATTCCCGAGCGAGTTTGGTCACTGCTAGGAGGTCAAGTTTCTTGTCTTGGAGAAGCTCTCCGATGATCGTGGCGATGTTTGAAAGGCCGCCACCGTGGCGCGGATTTCCGACAAGGTCGAGAACGGTGGCTTCTGGGGAGGAGACCGTCATCGTGCCGGTTGGCGTATTCACCGACACTGTCGGCCTCCGACGCAAATGGGCGGAATGGATGAACTCGATGCGCACCCGTTCGAACTCCCGGTTCGCCAGTCGAGCAGAGGTCACTATTTGGAATACCTGCGGTTTCTGATGCGCAGCGCCGTGCACCTCGGCAGCACTCAGATAACCCACGTAATACGGATGACCGAGATGGCCCATAAGTTGATCGACAAAGTAACTCGCAGGCACAACTCCCCAGCTGCGAAACTCGGCTG
>JAYTKG010000202.1:0-1652 GCA_043730435.1 Acidimicrobiia bacterium
GTCACGGGTGGCTCGTCGTATGTGTACGACTACGACCTCCTGGGTCGCCGCACCAAATTGACAACCGGCGGACAAGCATGGTCGAGCACGTGGGCGCCGGGCAACGTGTTGACATCTCGAACCGATCCCGCCGGACGCACTACAGCATGGAACTACGACACCCCAGGCCGACTCTCCGCCATGACCTACCCCGACGGCTCGACAGTGAAGTACGGGTATGACACGGCGAGTCGCGTTGCGTCGATCAAACCCGGTGAGGTCATGGCCGATTCGTTCACCGATGTGAACGGCGCGGCACCGAGCTCGGACCGGTGGGCAATATCGACCGCCCCAACCGTGCTATACGGCGACGTGATGGTGTGGGAGAACTGGTCGTTCGCTACGACGTTGAACGTCGCGGCGGTCGCACCGGCACCGGTGCATTCGGGGACGAACTCGATCGCCGTGACCTACACAGCAGCTGGTGGTGGCGCGTCGTTCCGCACAGCAACACCGGTCGCAGCGCTCCCGGGTCAAGGTATCTCGTTCTGGGCCTACGGCGGCACCGGTGGGAACACAATTCTCATCAACGTCAACCCCACCGACACCGCGCCAGCGCCTGGCGCCAAGACCGTGACGATCCCCGCAGGGGTATGGACGCAAGTGGACGCCAGTTGGGTTGAGCTTGGAAACCCGGCAACGATCGGGAAGATCAATCTGATTGGCGCGACCGCAGCAATCCAACCCACCTACTGGATCGATGACCTGCAGATCGGGCCCGCACCGACCGTGTTGTACGCGGACAGCATGGCGTGGGATGACTATTCGTTCTTCGCGACGTTGAATGTCGCCGCGGTTGCCCCGGCTCCGGTGCATTCGGGGACGAACTCGATCGCCGTCACCTATACCGCGGCGGGTGGTGGCGCAGCGTTCCATACGGCATCACCCATCACCGCGAACCCTGGTGGAGGGATCTCGTTCTGGGCCTACGGCGGCACAGGTGGGAACACGATTCTCGTCGGCGTCCAACCGAACGACACCGACCCAGCCTCCGGCTCCAAAACTGTGACCATACCCGCAGGGGTGTGGACACAAGTGAACGCCAGTTGGGCCGAGCTTGGGAACCCGGCGACCGTCGGGGAAATCAATCTGATCGGCGCGACTGCTGCGATTCAACCCACCTACTGGGTTGATGACCTCATCGTGACCGGCCCGACCGGACCTGCCCCGGTCGTCAACACGAACAAGCTCACCATCACAGGGCCGAACGCACTCGCGAACGTGGACCTCACCAGCCGCGCCGCTGCGTCGCCCGATAGCGATGTCGTGTTGACCTACAACGCTACCGATATCACCGCTCCGAATCGCAGTGACGTCGTCATAGCAGCACGCAAAACTGCCGCAGGGGAGTATCGGGTGACGTTCCCATCCATCGCCGGAACGGCCACGGTCGAAAAGAAGGTCGCCGGTGTACTCACCACGATCTCAACGTTCGCCATCCCTGGGGTCGGGGCACGCAAAGTCCGCTTCCAAATCCAAGGCACGAATGTGCGTACCCGAGTCTGGCAAGCGCTCGATCCAGAACCCACAACCTGGACCAACCAGATCGTCGACACGGCGGTCACAGGTGCCGGCGCAGTCGGGTTCAGCGTCAACCGGATCGCTGGCATCAA
>JAYTKG010000203.1:0-3910 GCA_043730435.1 Acidimicrobiia bacterium
TATCTCGACGGGGAGCGCACGCCGAACCGCCCGAATGCCACCGGTGTGCTCGGCGGTCTGCGCTCCGATGTCACCCGCGAGCAATTGGCTCGAGCATCGGTGGAGGGTGTGATCTGCGGGCTGCTCGACGGGCTCGATGCCCTCGGCCGCTTCGCGCCGGTCGCCACCGGGCGTCTGGTGCTCGTGGGTGGGGGAGCGCGGTCGGCGGCCTTCCGTCACGTGCTGGCCGATCTCACAGGTCGCGCCGTGCACGTACCGTCAGCGTCGGAACATGTCGCTGCTGGTGCGTGTGTCCAGGCCACAGCGGTGCTCAACCAGGAGGACCCGACGGTCATCGCTTCCCGCTGGAACCTGGGCGAAGGCATCGAGGTGACGCCGTCGTCAGCGGCAACCCGGGAGGTCGCCCGCGAGATTCGTGCACGGTACAACCGGCGTCGAGACGCCGAGGCTGGCTAAGCGGCCGACAGACCAGTCGGTCGCCCGGGCCTCAGTAAGGCAGGGTTTGTATCGGACGGGTGATACGACGCTCGACGTGCTCCCCGGGCTGGGGTCAGGCGCGAGGTGCAGCCGCCTTCGCGAGTCGTTCGTTGATGGCGGCGCCCAGGCCTCGGTCCGGTGGCCGCACGACGATGAGTGTGTCGAGGTTGCGTCGATCGGCATCACGCAACCAGCCGTAGAGGCCGTGGGCATAGGCGGCGAGATCCGGACCCGGATCGAGGATGGCGCTGTGCCCGGGCAACGTCACTCGAAGGGCCTCGGCCTCGTTCCAGTCGTCTACCAGCATCACCGCGCACTTCGGCGCGTAGTGCGAAGCCATCATGCCCGGCGCCCGTGACGGGCCGGCGGGGTCGCCCGGTACTTCGAGCACGACCTCGATCATCTCCACGGTTATTGCACCGCGGCGCAGCACCGTTACCGGTGATGTGGTGCAGTCGACGATGGTGGATTCGATGCCGACCTCACACGGACCGCCGTCCAGAACCACATCCACATCGTTTCCGAGATCGAGCAACACGTCGGCTGCCGTCGTCGGGCTGACCCGACCGAACCGGTTGGCCGACGGTCCGGCAACGCCACCACCGAAAGCACCAAGCAATGCCTGCGTCAGCGGGTGGGCCGGGATGCGCAGGCCGACAGTGTGTCGACCACCGGTAACGGCCAGCGACACGTGCGCAGCCTTCGGGACGAGGAAGGTTATGGGCCCTGGTGAGAACGCTTCAGCAAGTTTGAGAGCGGATGCCGGTAGCGGGTCACTCCACTCGGCGAGCTGCTCGATAGTTGCAAGGTGAACTATCAGCGGATGATCGGTCGGTCGTCCCTTCACCGAAAAGACGCGTGCGATGGCCTTGTCGTTGCTGGCGTCGGCCCCGAGTCCGTAGACCGTTTCGGTAGGGAAGGCCACCAGCTTTCCGGCTCGCAGCGCAGCGACTGCAGCGTCGACGTCGGTCACGGTTGGTCGTCGGTAAGGAACTCGAGCACCGCATCGATGGCCGTGAAGTTCTCGGTTGTTGCGAAGTGATCGGTGTTGCGCAACGTGACCAGTTTTGCATTCGGCAACGCCGCCACCAGCGGCTCGCCCGGACCTGAGAAGTCCCGATCGCCCAGGATCACCAGTACCGGGCAGGTGATGGCGGCGAGATCAACCGGTGTGAGTTGGTGACCCCGTGGGCGTTTGAAAACGGCGGCGAGCGCAACGGGATCGTTGCCCTGGCGATGTGCGTAGTTGGCGAAGACCTGGCTACCGATGTCGTCGGCCGGGCCGGTGCCCTCGACCGCGGCGATGATGCGATTGGTGGCGTCGGGATCACTACGAAAGACGCTCTCGCCGATGCCCATGAGCACAAGCCGACGGAAGCGGGTTGGCTCGGTGCAGGCCATACGTAGCAACGTGATTGCGCCTAGCGAGAAACCAACGGCATCGAACGCGCCGTTCGGTACGGCTTCGGTAACTCGGCTCGACAGATCGGCGTACTCGGCCGGATCATGCGGTTTTGGTGCGGTGCCGTGACCGAGAAGGTCTACGCCGACCACCGTGCGGCCCATGTCATTGAGCAGCGCTTCCCAGCCGGGTTCCTGCCACGTTTCCCGGAAGTTGCCGCCCCAGCCGTGCACCATCACTACGGGAACGTCGCTCATGGTCAGAAGCGTAGCGATACCGCCAAAGAAGCACGATCTGACCGGTACGGCCCATAGGCTGTAGTGCTGATTCTTAGTCCGACTTTCTGGAGCTGTCCCCGATGCGTTTTCTCAACGATCAAACCCCGGCGTACGACCTGACCTATAACGACGTGTTCATGGTGCCGTCGCTGTCGTCGGTTGCCAGTCGCAACAGCGTTGATCTCACTACCCCAGATGGCATCGGCACCACGCTTCCCCTCGTGGTGTCCAACATGACCGCGGTGGCCGGTAAGCGGATGGCCGAGACGGTGGCTCGTCGAGGCGGTATTGCGGTGTTGCCGCAGGACATACCTATGACGGTCCTGGCCGATGTGATCGCCTACGTCAAGAGCCGAGACATCATCTATGAAACCCCCATTACCCTGTCACCCACCCACACGATTGGCGATGCGCTTAACCTGATCCACAAGCGGGCCCACGGCGCCATCATCGTCGTGAACGACGACCAGGAACCGGTCGGGGTGTTCACCGAGTCGGACGCGGTCGGCAATGATCGGTTCACCCAGCTCGGTGCCATCGCTCAGCAGGACCTGCTCACGATCCCGCTCGGCACCGACCTCGAGAAGATCTTCAACGAGCTGAACGGGCCGCGCTATCGCGTGGCACCCGTCGTGTCGGCTGACGGAAAGCTGGTCGGTGTGGCCACCCGCAAGGGTGCCATGCGTTCCACCATCTACCGTCCTGCGCTTGATGCCAACGGCCAGCTCATGGTCGCCGTCGCTATCGGTATCAACGGTGACCCGGCTGGTCGAGCGTCGTATCTGGTGGATGCCGGCGCTGACGTGCTTGTGGTCGACACCGCCCACGGACATCAGACCAAGGCCATCGAAGCTGTCCGCCTCGCTCGGGCCGCCGCACCGAACGTGCCGATCGTGGCCGGCAACGTGGTGACTGCCGCTGGCACTGCGGCGTTGATTGAAGCCGGAGCCAACATCGTGAAGGTCGGTGTGGGTCCTGGTGCCATGTGCACCACTCGCATGATGACCGGTGTCGGTCGCCCCCAGTTCTCCGCAGTGCACGAGTGCTCTACCGAAGCCGCACGGCTCGGCGGTCATGTGTGGGCCGATGGCGGGGTGCGCCACCCACGTGACGTCGCGCTGGCACTGGCTGCCGGTGCCAGCAACGTCATGTTCGGGTCGTGGCTAGCGGGCACGTTTGAGTCGGCGGCCGACACGTTGCGCGACACCGATGGCCGTCTCTACAAGGAGAACTTCGGCATGGCGTCCAGCCGCGCCGTCAAGAACCGCACCAAACAGGAGAGTGCGTTCGATCGGGCCCGTAAGGAACTGTTCGAAGAAGGCATCTCATCCAGCCGCATGTACCTCAGTCACGAACGGCCGGGCGTCGAAGACATCATCGACGAAATCGTCGCCGGTGTACGCAGTTCGTTTACCTACGCCGGTTCGGCCAGCATCCCCGAGTTCCACGACCGCGTCGTAGTCGGCGTCCAGTCCGCCGCCGGTTACGACGAAGGCCGCCCCCAAGGCACCAGCTGGTGAACACTGCTTGTCGCTGGATGGTCACTTGTGTGGGAAGGCAGCGTTTTGAGGCAGATCCGCTGGTCCGCCTGGCCGGGCATTTTCGTTTTGGTGTGTATCCGATGGGATACAGGTGCGGAGAGAAATCGGGGTAGCAGGGCACTGAGGAAGGGTGCGCTGGCGCGTTTGGCGTCGCAGTCAGGGAAAGTCTCCGCCCGTCAGACTGATCGGTGCATCCGAGTGCACCACGAGAG
>JAYTKG010000204.1:0-3922 GCA_043730435.1 Acidimicrobiia bacterium
CATCGAAGGGATCGACCGCACCAAGAAGTCACAGGTCACCACCTTTGTGGAAAAGCATGGTGATCATTCCGTGCAACACGTCGCGTACGACACCGGCAACCTCGACAGTTTCCAGCGTCACCTCAAGTCGCTCGGCGGTCATCCGCGTGGCACCACGTTGGTGCGAGATGACGGCTTCGGCATCCTGAAGCAAATGTTCGCCAAGGGCTACGCCGGTGGTCACCCGGCCGAGGCATGCTTCCCGGAATATGTCGAGCGTCCGAAGACATCGACGAGCGATGGCGTAGCGATCACGTTCTCCGAAGATGCCGGCCGTGGGTTCTATGACCAGATCGAGGATGCCATCGACTCGGGTGACGACGAGCCCTTCTTTGACTTCAACGTCATGCCCAAGGACTGGACCGTGCCGGCTCCCCAACCGAAGCTCGCAACGGCCAGCTGACTTGCCGGGTAGCTTCGGGGCATGACTGTTGTCCTGCACCTACTCCCGTCGACCGTGTGGAACGGTGGGAGCGATGCGCCGATCGTTCCCGAGTCTTTGGCGACCGAGGGTTTCGTGCACTGCACGGCCGATGACGAGACGCTGCTTCGGGTCGCTAATCAGTTCTACACAAAAGAGCCCGGCACGATGGTGGCCATCTCGATCGATCTTGATCGAGTGAGTGCCGAGGTGAAGTGGGAACATCCTCCGGGAAGCGACCCGCTTACCTCCATTGCGTTCCCCCACGTGTACGGCCCCATCCCACGAACGTCGGTGGTGGCATCACGGCTGATGCAACGGGCCGATAACGGCAGCTACACCGGCTACGGCTTACCCACTCCCTGAGCGAAGCGGCGAAAACCCCCTACGGCGTACGTCCGGCGAACGTCAGTAGCTCGGTTTGCGGATCGACCGCTCCGTCGACGGCCACAATGTCGGCGTAGCGGCCGGGGGCACGAGCGATGGCCGGGTCAAGCTTCTGAAGGCGGGCGTTCGACACGGCCACCAGTTGCGGATCGAGCCGCTCGTCCCCACCGGTCGCCCGAGCAACATCCCAGCTGTGCACCACGATGTCGACCGTCATCTGCAGGATGTAATCGTCGAGCACCACGTCACCTAACGACGAACGAAACGTCGTTTGCAACGCACCGGGTCGGTCAAGCGCATCGAGCGTGCGGTTCCGAATGTCGAACCAGGTCGCGTACGGGTCAGGCCCGGCGATTGCCCCAACATCTTTGAAGACGTCGAGCGCCGCGCCCAAACCGGCCCGGGCAGCAACGTTGGATACAACTCCCATGGCGTGACCGGCCACGTCGCGCGCCGACCATTCCGAACACGGCGACGGGTTGTCCCACGCCGTGGCTGGCACGCCTCGCATGATGTGATCGAAACCGAAGAGGGCGGTGATGTAGTTACGTGAATTGATGCTCATGTCAGCCTCCTGCGAATGCCGAGGTGTAGCCACCGTCGGGATGAAGGATTGAACCGGTGAAGAATTCTCCATCATCTGAACACAAGAACAACGCCGTCTTCGCTACATCAAGCGGCGTGCCCAGTCGACCGAGCGGGATCTGTGCGGTGCGGTCGGCCAACCATGCATCACCGCCGGATTTCGAGGCGATGTCGGTGATCATGTCGGTGGCCACATACACCGGGCCAATGGCATTCACCCGTATACCGTGCGGTGCCAGTTCGGCGGCAAAGCATCGCGTCAGCATCCACACGGCTGCCTTCGACACGGCGTACGCACCGGCTGTGGCCCGCTTGGAGGCAATGGACGCCAGCGACAGCATCACGCCAGTGTTTCCGTCGGCAACCATGTGGCGACCAGCTTGTTGAAACGTGAGGAAAACGCCGCGGGTATTGATGTCTTGCACAAAGTCGTAGTGCTCTGGCTCAAGGTCGAGTAACGACCGAAACTCGCTCTCGGGATGAGCCGAAACGCCCGCGGATGCCACCACGATGTCAATGCCACCCATGGCTGCGTGCGCCGCATCGATAGCAGCGCGAATCGACTCGGGTGAGGTGACATCACCTGCAAAAAACATCGGTCCGGATCCGGCCAAGTCGATCACCGCGACGGTCGCGCCCTCGTCGGTGAACATCGATCCGATGGCTTCACCGATGCCTTTAGCTCCCCCGGTGATCACAACTTTTTTGCCTTCGAGTTTCATCACGCCCTCTTCATGTTGACGATCTCCAACAGGTCAGCGTGTATTGCCGCGGGTGCGGCCACCACGTTGCACAGCCCGACGCCGAGGTTGATGGGGCCGCCATCGAAATCGGTAACGATGCCACCGGCTTCCTCCACCAGGATTGCGGCAGCAGCGATATCCCATGCGTAGGTGGCGTTCTTCTCCACGAACCCGTCAAGCTTGCCCGCCGCCACGTACGACATCGCGAACGCCGGTGAACCAATGCTGCGAGCAGCGCGGCAATGCAGATGCATCTGCTCAAGCCGCAACACGTATTCATGGATGATGGCTGGGTCATCGTTTTGTAGACCGGTAGCGATCACGGCCTTTGAGGTATCGGTGGTATCGGCAACCCGCAGATGGGTGCCACCACCCTTCTCGCAGCTGAACAGCTCGTTGCGAAGCGGATCAAAGATCACACCGCAGACCAGCGGCCCGTTCGTCTCTCGCACGGCGATGGAGGACCCCCACGGTGAGAGCCCTCTAGCGTAATTGGAGGTGCCATCGAGTGGGTCGACAATCCATGTGTACGGTCCGTCGGGGTTGCCTGCGTTGCCCTCTTCGCCGAGTACACCGTGGTCGGGATACGTAGACAGGATCACGTCGATGATGGCTGCCTGTGCTGCCTCATCAGCCCACGTTACGATGTTGGCTCGGGCCGTCTTCTGCAGCACCTCCTTCGGACGCTCCAGACCCTCCATCAATTTCGCGCCACCCGCTCGCGCCGCCAGCAACGCCGTATCCAAAAGACTCACAAAAACCCCCAAGTAACGATGTGGCAGCACCATACCTTCACAGGCGTCCTGACATTGGTTGTAGCATCTCGCTTAGGGGCTCGCAGTTTGTGCGGGTGCAAAATCTAAGGGGAAGTCTCCATGGCTGAAATAGTTTCCGTAGACCAGTTTCTTGATGGTTGGTATCCGGGGTGGAAGCCCGAGCATCTCGATATGCCATGGATTCGCCAGACAGCCGGACCCTTCACCAAGCAGGACGAAGATAAGTTCTGGTTCGTCGATTTCCATTGGCCCAAGGGTTTCGTGCCGCTGGGTATGACCACCGTTCAGGGCGCCGCATTCTCCACACAGTTGGCCGCTCACCAGCTTCCCCTTCCCCCGGCGGGCGGTCTTGTTCAGCGCATGGGTGGCCCCTTCCTCTACGAAGGTGAAGTCGCGGTGACATCACCGTGGGAGATCGGCAACCGAGCCGCCCGCATTGAAAAGAACATGCCGAAGTTCCTCTCCAACTTTGAGCCGCTGTGGGAGGAGCGCAAGTGGGAACTCGAGCTCGGCCTCAACTACTTCGAGAGCTTCGACTTCTCCGGCAAGTCGATGCAGGAGATCATTGGCTACGTGGTAGACGCCACCACGTTCCAGCAGCGGGCCTGGGAGATTCACTTCGAGATCATGTACCCGCTGTTGGTCATCTACCTGCAGCTCTACGGCATCTGCGCCACCAACGGCATTGACCCTTCTGAGATCTCCAAGATGCTCCAGGGCCGTGACTCCAAGATCATGGAGACCGACCGTGCCATGTGGGATCTGGTCTCCGAGGCCAAGCGCCTCAGCATCACCGAGCACTTCGACAACGAGCCCAAGAACATCCGGGCTGCGCTCGCCAAGGCCGGCGGCAACGCTGGCATTTGGCTGCAGAAGTTCGACGAGTTCCTCCAGGTCTACGGACATCGCACCGAAGGCATCGTCGACGTCAACCTTCCGTCGTGGATTGAGGATCAGCAGTCGCCGCTCGG
>JAYTKG010000205.1:0-3528 GCA_043730435.1 Acidimicrobiia bacterium
GAGACCAACCTCCGTACCCCAGTCACCCGGTGTGGACGTGAGCTGTAGCTCCTCCACCTTTGGCCAGCTCGCTGTATCGATGTCGTTCTCATCGACGGCATCCACCAGAAGTTGGCCGTAGTCGTGGATGACCGCGCCCTCTTGCGGATCGACCAGTTCGATCACGCGGTTCATATCAGCCGACAGACCGGCTCGCACCATCTCTTCGACGGCCTTCTCAGGCGATGCTGCGCCCTTGGCCGCGATGGCTTCTTTGGGCATGGCTTTGCGACCACGTGCGTTCTCGGCCGCGGTGTACATGAGGCTGACGTGCCAACCGTCATCATCTTTCACGGTGCCGATGAAGCCCTTCGACAAGTCGTCGTCAGGGGTGATGGTTTGCTCTTTGTGCAGGTCGGTAAGAGTGGCGTTGCCACGTCCCATGAGCTTGCTCAGCACGTCACCGATAGGAAGCTGGCTAGCCGTGATGTCGGAGGTGACCGACCCGCCGGTGATCGTGACCCGGGCAACGCGGTCGTTCACCGTGAGGCTCTGCATGGTGATGTCTTTGAAGTCGATCTTGATGCCGGACACCTTGCGCGCTGACCCGGCTTCGGAAAGGAACCCGAGACGCTTGGCTTCGACGATGGACTTCTCGGCAACTTTCACATAGAACTGGCGCTCGCCGGACGGCATTGTCTCCATGGCCCCGAGCCAGTCACCCGCCTCGATGGAGTTCATCATCGACTGCACGGCAGCTTCGGGAGAGGCCGCGCCGCTGTCAGCGTTGCTACGGATGGCGATGGCGGTACCCGCACCGCCCAGCAACATCACACCAGCGGCAATGGCACCGAGCCGTTTGCCCCTGCCTGGCTTGGCCGCAACGGGCGCCACATAGACCGGCAACGGGTCATCGGCCACCAGCGGAACAGCAGCGGACGAATAGGGAGCAAACAAAACATGCGACGACGGGATAGCCGTCGGCGGCGCGATCTGCATCGGTGGCGCAGCGGCGGGTGGCGGTGGCGGTGGCGGCAGAGAACTGGCCGACGACTTCGGAGCCGCGGCGGGTGGAGGCAGCGGTAGAAAACCTGAAGCCGGGTTCGTTGGTTCTTGCCAGTTATTGCTCATCGTTGTTCCTCCGCCATGCCGTTGTACTCAAAAGCACCATACCGAGACTGCCGATCGTTGCAACTCTAGATCCAATCAATGACGGCAGCGGAAGCTGAAAAACGGCGACCGACAGCGCTCCAGTGGCAAGGGCGAGTATGCATCCCGCCGCTGCGGCTAGTCGCCGATAGCCGAGCAGCACGCATGCGATAACCGTCGAGCCGAGCAACGGTACGATCGGCCACGCAGCGAGCGCCATGCGGCCCCACGTCGATTGAACGATTCCGAGCCGTCGCACCGAAGCCAGCAACGAAAAGCTTGACCGCGATCGGGAACCAATCTGCACCCAGGGCAACGCGCAGCTCAGCACCAGAATGGTTGCTATAGCAACAAACCCAATCTCACGCCAACGCCGCATACAACAAGCGTATGACGGGTCGTTACGATCGGGCGATGACCATGGCCTGGGCGAGACAAGCGGGCAGCTCGGCAGAGTCTCGTACCCAGAAATCAGCACCGAGGTCGAGGCGCATATCGTCGGATTGAATGGCCTTGCCACCGACCATGATCGGCACGTTGTTGAGCTGATCTCGCAGCAACACAATGGTGTCGCGGGCCGACCCAAGGTTCATGGGCGATGTCACGCTGATGCCCACTGCAACAAGTCGGTCGAGACTCTCTGCTGCCATGGCGAATGAGGCGGGAGGTGTATCGGCACCTAGGTCGGATACTTCGTAGCCCTCGAGGCGAATCAGGTCAGCCGCCATCGACACGGGAAGAGCGTGATGTTCTCCGGCCGGCGCCCCCACGAGCACGGTGCCCAGGGTGCGCCCCCGGCGGGTGAACCGAGGCCCGAGACGACCAACGAGACGGTTGGCAACGCCCGACGCCCGGTGCTCAATGGCGATATCGAGTTCGCCTTTTTCCCAACGCTCACCAATAGACACCATGGCGGGAGTGATGACATCGAGATAGATCGATCGTGGATCTCCGCCTGAAGCGAGGGCAGCCTCAACCACGCCCCACGCGCCGCCACCGTCACCGGCCAATAACCTTGATTCGAGACGTTCGGCCCAGGGTGCCGGCGGGCGAGCAACACCGACGGCAGGTACCGCAGCGCGAAACGTATCGAGGTCTTCACGTCGTACGCGCCAGACATTGCCGGATTTGTGGGCCTGGAGCGTGCCGAGGCGCACGTACCGATAGGCCGTCATGTAGTGGACCCCAAGAAATTCTGCCGCTTCCTGGAGCGTCACGTCAGTAGTTATCGCGTCGTTTCTCTCATCGATGCTCAACCGGCTCTGGCTTTCCAACGTTCGCGTGCGAGGCGAGACCGTTCCAGCAGCGCGGGCGGGATCCGACTGTCAACGACAGCGCCGGAACCATCAGCACTGGGGGCAGCGGCAGCCGGTTCTTCCGGCATAACAATGGCGGGCGGAACAAACCCCTCGACGTAGTACGTGTAGAGGTTCTCAACAACTTCTTTGAGGCCCGTCGGCTGATAGCCAGCCTTCAACGACACGGTCACGATGTTGGCGAAGACGTGGACAGCGTCGACCCGGCCCGTATCGAACAATCGGCGGGCCAGTACCGCTGACGGGCGAACCCCGACCGCCGACGTGTACGACGGATAGCGGTCATGACCTTGGCCCGTCAGATTGCGATTTGCCTCAAAGCGCACCACGTCGGGCGTGGCGCTCACCTTCTCCACAACGCCAACCGGCTGACCCATGCGGCGAACGTTACTCCTGATCATCCAGGCAATTCACGTTGTACACGAGATACGCCAAATGTTTTCTGGGCGCGCAGAACGGACACAAAAGTGGCGGCCGTCAACTTTCTTGCAACTTTTGAGCAGAAGATGAGCGGAGTAGTGCTCCTGACCTACTCTGACCACTTATGTCTATCCCTGAAATCCCCCTTGATCTGGCAAACCAGCTGAAAGACAACCTGGCGAGCGGCGACCTCAGCAAGATCGAGACCGCCTACAAGAGCGGTGGCCTCGACTGGCTCAAGAACCACCTTTCCCCCGGAGATTGGGTCGAGCTGCCCAAGCGCATTGTCGCCAAGGACATCTCCTGGATCCGCAATCTCCTGGGCGGCCTGAACCTTCCGGGCGTCGGCAACCTCTTCGGCGGCGGGTCCGATGCTGCGGCGTCGGCGGCCACCACCGTTACCGAAACCGCCACCTCTGGTTCATCCGGACTCGGTGCGGTGGGCGGCGTCGCCGCCGCGGCTGCCGGCGGCGCTGCTGCTGCTGCTGTTGGCGGCGCAGCTACGATGGACACCGGTTCGACGTCGTCCACCGTGAAGAAGGCCGTCGTCACCGAGACCGCCAGGAAGGGCGGGCTCGCGTGGTGGAAGTGGCTCATTCCGCTGTTGATCATTGCGGCCATCATCTTCGGTCTGACCCGTTGCGGCAGCTCGAAGAGCGCGTCA
>JAYTKG010000206.1:0-1547 GCA_043730435.1 Acidimicrobiia bacterium
ATGGCAACGCTGAACGCGCAAAGGAATCCAATGACTGCCACCCCGACGTGGAATTGATGATCCTCGGGGTGAACACGCACCTAGGTCACAGTACCGGCCAACTGCTTCAGCTGGCGACCCAATGCAACTGCGGGATGTAAACGCGGCTGCGCCGGTCTTCCATGCGCCAGCCGTGGGGGACGCTGATGCGTGACGCGTGACGCTCGCAGAGGTCGTATCCGTGGGGGTCACGCTCGGTCGACAACTGATCGACCCACACGATGCCCTTGGCGTACTGATAGGTCAGGGTGGCCGAGCCGGCCTCGGCGCAGGTGGGACGGGAACACTGGCGGGTCACGGACCGAAACGTTACCGACGCTCATCGTCGTGGTGGTGGACCCCATCAATCGTGTGGCGACCACACAAAGTTCGGTCTATCCCCGTAGCATAGAATCATGAGTAACCTTCCCCCTCCCCCACCACCCGGCTCGGGCAGCGGCAACGGAGGGCTTTCACCAGACAAGAAGTCCGGTCGGAACCCGTTGCGGTCGGGCCCAAATATTCCTAAGTGGGCATTGTGGTTGCTTGGCAGCCTGTTGCTTACTGCGCTTTTGTTCTCGTCGCGCCTCTCCACGAAGTCAGCCTCCATTCCGTACTCCGACTTCATGACCAGGGTCGAGCAGGGTTCGGTGAAATCGGTCAAGGTCGCCAACGAGTCCGGTGTCATCACCGGAGAGCTCAACAACGGTGACAAGTTCACCAGCGCTGGCCCCCTCACCGTGCTGTCGCCCGACGCCGACAAGATCCGGGCGTCGAAGGCCGAGCTGACCTTCACGTCGCCCCAGCGCAACTGGTTCCTCGATCTGCTGCCGGTGCTTTTGCCATTCGCTCTCGTCATCGGTGCCTTGGTGTGGATGCAGAAGCGGGCGCAGGGCCAGATGGGCAACGTCATGTCCATCGGCCGCAGCCGGGCCAAGACCTACAACGCTGACAAGCCGTCCACCACATTTGCCGATGTTGCCGGGTACGACGGCGTAAAGCAGGAAATCAAAGAAGTGGTCGACTTCCTGCGTACGCCTGAGCGGTTCAAGGAAATCGGTGCTCGTATCCCGAAGGGCATCTTGCTCGTCGGCCCTCCGGGTACCGGCAAAACTCTGTTCGCCCGTGCGGTTGCCGGTGAAGCCGGTGTCGGGTTCCTTTCGGTCACCGGTTCAGATTTCATGGAAATGTTTGTCGGTGTTGGCGCGTCGCGTGTGCGTGACCTGTTTCAGCAGGCCCGCAAGATGGGTAAAGCCATCATCTTCATCGACGAAATCGACTCCATTGGCCGCAAGCGCGGCGCTGGTCTCGGTGGAGGACATGACGAGCGTGAGCAGACTCTCAACCAGATGCTGGCCGAGATGGACGGCTTCGAAACGTCCGAAGGCATTGTCATCATGGCGGCCACCAACCGTCCCGACGTACTCGACCCGGCGTTGCTTCGCCCCGGTCGATTCGATCGTACGGTTGTGGTGCCGCTGCCCGAATACGAAGAGCGTCTCGCCATCCTCCGGGTGCACAGCCGTGAC
>JAYTKG010000207.1:0-4534 GCA_043730435.1 Acidimicrobiia bacterium
GCTCCGAGAACAGGGCTCGAACCTGTGACCCGCTGATTAACAGTCAGCTGCTCTGCCAGCTGAGCTACCTCGGAATGGCAAGTGTTGAGTATATCCGCCCCAGTTGATTCGGGCGAAGCTATTCGTTTTCCAGGAATTCCTTCAGCTTCTGACTGCGCTGGGGATGGCGGAGTTTTGCGAGCGTTTTGGCCTCAATTTGGCGGATGCGCTCCCGCGTAACACCGAATTCCTTTCCGACCTCTTCCAAGGTACGGGCCTGGCCGTCGATAAGGCCGAAGCGCATCCGAACGACCTCTTTCTCCCGTTCGGACAGCTCGTCGAGCGCTTCTTCCACGGCCGCAGCCAGCATCATGCGGGTGGCAACGTCGGCGGGAGCGTCGGCGGCAAGGTCGGGAATGAAGTCTCCCAGATTGGAGTCATCTTCCTCCCCCAACGGTGAATCGAGGCTGAGGGGGTCTTGGGCTATGCGCTGAATGTCACGAACCCGATCAGGGGTGAGCGCGACCTTCTCAGCGATCTCGTCAATCGTTGGCTCGCGCTCGAGTTCTTGCGCCAGCTGGCGCTGTACCCGCAGCACGCGGTTCATGTGCTCGACCATGTGAACCGGGATGCGAATGGTGCGGGCCTGGTCGGCAATGGCACGTGTGATGGCCTGGCGGATCCACCACGTGGCGTAGGTCGAGAACTTGAAACCCTTGCTGTAGTCGAACTTTTCGACGGCGCGCATCAGTCCCAGATTGCCCTCTTGGATGAGGTCAAGAAACTGCATGCCCCGACCGACGTACCTCTTGGCGATGGACACGACGAGCCGCAGGTTGGCCTGGATGAGTTGTGCCTTGGCCACCTCACCGTCGCCCATCTCGCGCTTGAGCCGGCGGCGCTCGGGGTCGTCTTTGGCCGCCATGGCCAGTTCTGCAGCAGCCAGCACACCCTTTTCGTAGCGGATGGCCAGCTCGCGCTCATCGTCACCACTGAGCAGACTGACGCGACCAATTTCCTTCAGATACATGCGTACGGCATCGGACGAAACGACTTCAGGGGGCCGATCGGAGGCCGTGGGGCGAAGAGCACGCCGTTTCTTGGGTTTGGATTCGTCTTCGTCAACCTCGGAGACATCGGTTCGAGGAACCTCGATGATCTCATCGACCGTATCGTCCACACCGACACCCAGCGCCTCAATGCTCTGGGCCACGGTCAGGATGACATCTTCGGACAATTCGACGTTGCGAAGCACATGGGCCACGTCGTCGGCGGCCACGACACCCTCGTCGCGTCCCTTAGCGACCAGTTCGGCCCATTCTTCGTTGTCGATATTCGCCAATGGCGGGTTGGTGCTGTGTACGTCAGGCATCACGACTTCCCGTTTCGTCGGCGCTCGCCAGCCAGGATAGCAACTCGTCGGCTGCCGCGGGTCCGAGTTGTCCGTCTTCCAGTCGTTCCATGAGGTGCTTCACTTCTATGACCTCCAAAGCCGCTTGTATATCGCCAGATCGGACCAAACGGTCGAGCTTTCGACGGGATGCGGCCGAAATGAGATTGCGAGCCTCAAGGTCAGGCGTGGCCTCTACATCTAACACCGCAATGTGCTCGATGAGCTCGCGGGCCTCGGCATCGGCCATCTCAAGAGCAAGGTTGATCTGACCGTCTGCCGCGGCCAGCGTGCGAAACGCAGAAAGACAGATGTCGTCGGCAAAGAGCTCTTCGATAAGCCACGGCGCCATTTCTTCCCACTGCTGCACCAGCAATGCCAGCGCCACGACCTCTGCCGTCTCACGGTTCGATTCCTGCCGAACCGCCTGCAGGCGCGGCATCGGGCTCTTGCGGGCCGCGAGGGCGACGAGTTGGTTCACGGGCAGTCCGGTGTGGGCAGCAACCTGGCCGGCGTAGATCGTGCGCACGTTCACGTCAGGGTGTTCGTTCAACACCCCCATGGCTTGCTCGGCAATCTTGGCCCGAATCTCGGGCGACGTGAGGACCGTGCCATTCAGCACACGCTGAAGGCGGAACCCCAGAAAGGTGTCGGCCTTGTCAACGGCGAGCTTCAACCCAGCCGGATCCTTCTGCGCCATCTCGCCCGGGTCCATACCCGACGGAAGATGCACCACGCTTACTGCAATGTCGTATTTGCGCTCCCACTCGTAGAACCGCTCGGCTGCGCCCTGCCCGGCGGCGTCGGCATCAAACGCCAGCACCACCCGCGACGCGAATCGCTTGAGTAGCCGCACGTGGTCCTCGGTGAGGGCGGTGCCGCACGTGGCTACCGCTCGGGGCACTCCGGCACGATGAAAACCGATCACGTCGGTGTAGCCCTCACACACAATGACCTGGTTGGCGGCGACGATCTCGGCCTTGGCCAGCGACAGGCCATACAGCGTTTTCGACTTGGCGTAGATGGCCGTCTCGGACGAGTTCTTGTACTTGGCCGGATCGGTACTGCCCGGCAGGATGCGGCCGCCGAAAGCCACCATCTCGTTGTTCTCGTTGCGGATCGGGAAGAGCAGCCGGGCTCGAAAGCTGTCCTGCAAGCGCTCGCGACGGTTGAGGAAGGCAAGGCCGACTTCACGCAGCAGATCACCGGGTTGGCCGACCTGTTTGGAGAGCACGTCCCAGTCGTCGGGTGCCCAGCCGATCTGGAACTGTCGGGCGATCTCGCCATTGATACCTCGCGCCTTGAGATACTCACGAGCAGCCCGGGCGTCGGGTGCCTTCAGTAGCCGTTCGTGATACCAGGCGGCGGCGGACTCCATGACCTCGATCAACCGTTTGCGATGGCCGCGTTCTTTCTGCTCGCCGCCGGTGTCGTAACGCAGCGTGATGCCCGTTTTTCCGGCCAGGTATTCCACTGCACCGACGAAGTCGAACTGCTCACGCTGCTGCACAAAAGAGATGACGTCACCGCCAGCCTGACACCCGAAACACTTGTAACGACCGGTCTGCTCGCTGACGTTAAAACTGCCCGACTTCTCGGCGTGAAATGGGCACAGGCCAACCCAGTTACGGCCGACCCGCTTAAGCGCAACCGAGCTTTGGATGATGTCGATGATATTGGCGGCGGCACGCACGCGCTCAATGTCCTCGGCCACAATCCCCATAGGTCACAGGCTATCGGGCTGCGGATTCTTCCCGTTCGCTTGGACGAAGAATCGACAACAAAACCGATCCGACCAACAACGCCACGATCACGGCAAGACTGAGCCAGGTGGGCAGGTGAAGCCACTGCTCAGTCACCATCTTCAACCCGACGAACGCCAAGATGATCGCCAAGCCCTTCTGCAAGTACTCGAACCGGTTGTGCATGTCGGCCAGCAGGAAATACAACGCCCGCAGCCCCAAGATGGCGAACGCGTTCGACGTAAGCACCAGGAACTGGTCACGGGTCACACCGAGCGCAGCGGGAACCGAATCGACAGCGAACAGCACATCGGTCGTCTCCACCAGAACCAACACCGCAAACAACGGTGTGGCCAAACGCTTGTGGTTCAAGCGCACGAACAGTTTCTGACCGTGGAAATCGTCGGTGCTCGGAACGACACGTCGCACCAAGCGTAGAAAAGGGTTCTTGTCGGGGTCGATGTCGTCGTCATCGTCCTGCGTGATCAGCTTCCACGCCGTGAAAATCAGGAACAACCCGAACACGATCAGCAGCGGCTCAAAGGCGTTCAAGAGGGCAACGCCGACGAAGACGAAGATGGCTCGCAGCGCAACGGCACCGAAGATGCCCCAGAACAGCACCCGGTGTTGGTACTGCCGCGGCACCGTGAAATAGCTGAGAATCAGCGCCCACACAAACACGTTGTCAACGCTAAGTGACAGCTCAACAAGGTAGCCCGTGTACCAAAGGCTGCCCGCCGTGCCCCCGTAGCGGTGGATCACCCAGAGGCCAAAGGCGAGCCCGATCGAAACCCACATCACGACTTGCAGCAATGCTCGCTTGAACGTCGGGACGTGCGCATTGCGGTTCAGCACCAAGAGATCGACCAATAGCAAGGCGGCGACCACCCCACCGACAGCGAGCCACGTCACACCGGTCACATGCAGGTTGATTTCGTCCTTCAACGACTTGGCGAAAACCACAGCGGGGTCACCTTCCTGGGCGCGCCAACGGAGCGGCGTGAGCAGGGCACAGAGCATGGGAATAACCATAAGCCGCCCGGCACGAAGCCGGGCGGCTTTCTGGCGTTACTTCGTGGTGCTCGTGGCCTTGCCGATGATGGCCTGAGCGGCCGCCAAGCGGGCGACGGGCACACGGAACGGTGAGCACGACACGTAGTTCAGTCCGGCGTCGTAGAACAGGGCGATTGACTCTGGGTCGCCACCGTGCTCACCGCAGACACCGAGCTTGAGGCCCTTCTTGGTGGCCCGACCTCGCTTGGCCGCAATGCGCACCAGCTCGCCGACACCGGTCTGGTCGATGGTGTCGAACGGATTCCGCTTGAGCAAACCCTGCTCGAGATAGGCGGGCATCATGCGGCTTTCGACGTCGTCACGGTAAGCCGAACGTCATCTGCGTGAGGTCGTTGGTACCGAACGAGAA
>JAYTKG010000208.1:0-3169 GCA_043730435.1 Acidimicrobiia bacterium
GGCAAGCTCACCGACGAGATCCCACCGCATGGCACCGTCGCCCGCGTCCGCCAACACATTCCCGCCGATCGTGCCGTCGGTGCCGTCCCGCCCGAGAGCGTTTCCACCCCACCTGTCTGGATGCCCGCACCGGCGGAGGCCACCAAGTGACCACCTACCCGCACGCACCCGGTTTCGTCGCCGGTGACCGTCCAAAGATCGTGACCTCGCGGTTTGAGCACGAAGACTCCCACACGCTCGCCCGCTACCTCGCCACCGGCGGCTATGAGGGTCTGAAGGCCACACTGGCCAAGTCACCGCCAGAGGTGCATGAGGAAGTGAAGAGCGCAACCGTGCTCGGCCGCGGTGGTGCCGGCTTTCCCGCCGGCGTCAAGTGGGGCCTCACCCCGCAGGGCGTGTTCCCGCGCTACCTCGTGGTGAACGGTGACGAGTCAGAGCCGGGCACCTACAAGGACCGCCTGCTCATGGAGCTCGATCCGCACCAGCTCATCGAAGGCTGCCTCATTGCGTGCTACGCCGCCGGCCTCAGCCAGTGCTTCCTCTACATCCGCGGTGAGATGGCCGTAGCGCAAGAGCGTGTCGCAACGGCGCTCAACGATGCCTACGCGGCTGGCTACATCGGTAAGAACATTCTGGGCTCCAACTTCTCCGTGGACATTGTGCTTCATTGGGGCGCGGGTGCCTACGTGGTCGGTGAAGAGACTGCGCTCATCGAATCACTCGAAGGCAACCGCGGCATGCCACGCCTCAAGCCGCCGTACTTTCCGGCAGCCATTGGCCTGTACGGCAAGCCCACCATCGTGAACAACGTCGAGACGCTGGCCAACCTGCCGTGGCTGGCCGTCAACGGTGTGGCCGCCTATCAGGCCATCGGCACGGCAACGTCGCCCGGTACCCGCATGGTGGCCGTGTCCGGTCACGTGAAGCGCCCTGGCGTGTACGAGATCATCAATGGCACCACAACCTTCCGGGATCTGCTTTACAAAGAGGAGTTCTGCGGCGGCATCCGCAACGACAACGAGCTGAAGGCGTTCGTGCCCGGCGGCGGATCTGCCCCGTGGTTCACACCAGAGCAGCTCGACCTACCGTTCGAAGGCAAGCTCGTGGGAGCCGCCGGTTCCATGCTCGGTTCGGGCGCCATCATGGTGATGGATTCCACCACCGACATTCCGCACGCCGCCCTCACCCTCACCCGCTTCTACGCGCATGAGTCGTGCGGCAAGTGCGTGCCCTGTCGTGAAGGCGGCACCTGGCTTGAACGCATCATGACGCGCATCGTTGCCGGGCAAGGAACCGAGGGTGACCTCGAACAGCTGCTGGAAGTGGGCGAGTCAATCTGCCCCGGTGCCTTCCCGCACGCATCGTCAACGGCGCTCGGCCTGGAGGCTGTGCCCTTCCCCTACAAGATGACCACCATCTGCTTCGTCGGGCCGTCGGCCTTTGCGCCGGTGCATTCTGCGCTCACCCTGTTCCGTGATGAGTTCGAAGCCAAGATCGTGAAGCGCAAGCGCATACCCCTCACTGCCTCGGTTGGCTCGCTACCGCTCGCGCAACGCTCGGACTCGCTTCGCTCGGACAATGCCGCCAGCCTCTCTGGAAGTTCGCACCCATGACTGATCTTGCTTCATCCACGCCCACCGACGCGCCTCCGGTTGATCCGAATGCGGTTGCTCTTCAGATCAATGGCAAAGACGTGGTCGCTCGCAAGGGTGACCTCATCATCAAGGCTGCCGAGAACGCGGATGTCTACATTCCGCGGTTTTGCTACCACGACCGCATGAGCTCGGTGGGCATGTGCCGCATGTGCGTGTGCGAGGTGGACACCGGTCGCGGGCCGGCACTGCTCCCCACATGCATGGTGACGGTGGCTCCGGGCATGAAGGTGTTCACCGAATCGGAGACCACCAAGCGCGTGCAGGAAGGCATCATCGAACTGCTGCTGGCCAACCACCCGCTCGACTGCCCGGTGTGCGATAAGGGCGGCGAGTGCCCGCTGCAGGATCAGGCGTTCAGCCACGGTCCGGGCGAGAGCCGTTACGTGGAAGAAAAGCGCCACTACGAAAAGCCGATCCCCATCAGCGAGCTGGTCTTCCTTGATCGGGAGCGTTGCATTCTTTGTGATCGCTGCACCCGTTTCGCCGATGAGGTGGCCGGCGATCCGTTGATCGCATTCACGCATCGCGGCAACAACACCCAGGTGCAGACTTTCCCTGATGAACCGTTCTCGTCGTACTTCAGCGGCAACACCGTGCAGATCTGTCCGGTCGGCGCTCTCACCGCATCGCCGTACCGCTTCAAGGCCCGCCCCTGGGATCTCGATCAGGCCATGTCCACGTGTACCAGTTGTTCGGTGGGCTGCCAGATCGTGGTGCAGTCCAGCCGTGATGACTTGTTGCGCTACCAGGGCTTCGACGACGACGGCATCAACCACGGCTGGCTGTGCGATAAGGGTCGGTTCGGGTTCGAATCACTGAACTCCACCGACCGCATCGGTGAACCCATCGTGAAGCAGGCTGACGGCTTCGTCACGACGTCGTGGGATGACGCCCTCACCCGAGCGGCTACGGCCATCAAGGCAGCTATCGCCAACGGCGGTCCGTCCAGTGTTTCCATTCTTGGCGGGGCTCGACTCACCAACGAAGATGCCGTGGCATGGGCCCGTCTGGCCACCCGTGTCATCGGGACGCAGAACCTTGATGCGCAGATCGGTGACGGTCTTCCGTATGAGTTGCTGCAAACGCCTCGTGCCACCATCAACGACACCTGCTCGGCCACCACGGTCATCCTCCTTGGTCCCGATCTGAAGGAAGAACTGCCGGTGCTGTATCTCCGTCTGAAGGGCGCGGCAGACAAGAAGAAGATCCGCATCATTGAGATCTCGGCCACCGACACCGGCATGACGCGCTACTGCGCCAAGAGCGTCCGGTTCGCCCCGGGCGAGCAGGCTGCGGCGGTGCGCCAAGTCTTGGCCGACGAAGCAGCCCAGATCGCCAAGGGCAATGTCGTGGCCGTGGTTGGTCGGGCCTCATTGTCTGAGTCGGCACAGTTCACCATGGATGCGTTGGCCGCACTGCAGGCTGGCGTGGAAGGGCTGAAGGTGCTGCCCGCGCTGCGCCGTGGCAACGTGATCGGTGCGCTTGAAGCAGGCCTGCGACCCGGCGCCGACGGT
>JAYTKG010000209.1:0-3939 GCA_043730435.1 Acidimicrobiia bacterium
CGCCACAACAGGCGCGGCGTCTCTATGGCCCCCGCACACACCACGACGCTGGTTGCCTCAACAATCTCGCCAGAGGTGGCCATGATGCCCACGACGCCGTCGGCGGTTCGCAGCACTCGATCGACCCGAGTATTCGTGGTGAGCACAGTGTTCGGCCCGACCGGCCACGACGGCCTGTTGCCCTCGCCGAAATAGGTGGCATCGGTGCAACCACTCAACTCGTCGATGACACGGTCGAGCCGCGATCGCTCGACCGACGCCACGGCTGACGTCGCGCTGTGACTCGTCCGGGCGATGCTTTGGCGGATGCGCTGTGCGTCCCAGCCGGGCACACCCCAGGCCTCGGCCAACGCGTGCGGGTCGGGTGCCATGTTCAGCATTCCGTTGACCAGGGCCGAACCGCCGACACCGGCTGCTGCAGCATACGAGCGAGGCTGCTGCGCCTCGGTGCGGATCGCCATGAGATCCGTTCGGCCATACCTGGACAGGGCCTCGAACACGTCCGACGACGGTGGTGGCTCTACGACCGGGCCACCTTCGATCAGGTGAACCGAGTGCCCGTTTCGCGCCAACGCTTGCGCCGCAGTGCAGCCAGCGGGGCCGGCACCGATCACAATGACGGGCGGGTTCAGCGCGTGTCCTCCCGCCAGGTGGCGAGTAGGCCGACGACCTCGCCGTTGTAATTGTCTCCTGTGGCGACGAAACCGATCTGCTGCAGGAACGTACCGGTCTCGGCACCGGGCGCCCAGGTGGCGAACAGTTCCGCACCGTGGGGCTGCTGCTCATTCACCATGGCGCACACAAGCTGGATGAGCCGACGGCCGTACCCTCGCCGCTGCCTTGTCTGTTCAATACCGAAGCGCCAGAGGTACCAGCCATCGAAGGGTCGATCGGTGCGGGGCTCAGGCGTCGCCAGAACCGCAAAGCCGACCACCTTGCCGTCGACGTAAGCGGCTCGCTCCAGCGTGGTCCACGGGCTCATGTGGGCGTTCAACAGCGCTCGCTGAACCGAAGGTGCCGGCTCGTTCGTCCACGGTGGCGTCAACGCCGGTTTGATGCTGCTGACCGCATCGACGTTGCCGGCGTCCACCGTCCGCAGTTCCATCAGATCGGCATTGGGCTTCTCGGCCACAACCTTCGGTGTGGCCTTCGGCAGACCAGCGAGATGGGCTGCGTCGTTGTAGCGAATCAGCCGCCACGTGTTATCCCGCACGTGAAGAAACTCGGTGATGGATGTGTTCACCGTGCTGATCTCAAACGCACCATTGGGCGGCGTGTGCATGAGCAGCCGAACGGCGCGATCAATCACGCCACCATGGCAGACAATGACTACCGTCTTGTCATTGTGCTCGGCCGTGATGGCAGCGATAGCCGACGCGATGCGGTGCTGGAAAACGGCCAGCGTCTCACCACCCGGGAAGCCACGAGCGTAGGGATTCGCTTCCCAACTCTCACCGCCGAACTGATCGACATAGTCCTCGTAGGTCATGCCGTCGCAGACCGGACCCGGAAAGTGCTCCCCCACGTCGTGCACCTTCACTATCGGTAGTGACCCGAGCGCGGGTGCGAGATACACCGCGGTCTCGATGGCCCGCGAGTATTCCGACGCAATCAGCACATTGGCCATGATCTCGCCGGTCTCGGCCCAACGCTTGCCCAGCGCAGCAGCCTGCTTGTGACCCAACGGCGAGAGCCCCGTGCAACTCGCTGGCCCGCCGATGATGCGCTCCACCGTCACATTCGATTCGCCATGCCGCACAAAGATCAACCGAGTCACCCCGTGATCGTACTTACGAGGGTGGGTTTCCGCGTAGCTCACCGCACGGCCGCAGCCTCCACGAAAGTTGATTGCTAACCTCTCAATACCGTGGCACAATTGTGGTCATGACAACCGAAGCGCTTCGAACGGTAAAGGACAGATTCTCTGAGTTTGTGGACCGTGTCGAACGAGAGCACGACCGGGTTGTCATCACTCGCAACGGAAAACCGGCTGCGGTCATGATCAGCATCGAAGATCTCGACAGCATGGAAGAAACACTGGCGATTCTGTCGAATCCTGACGTCATGCGGTCCCTTGCCGAGGCGGAGGAGTCGATTGCTGCGGGTGATGTTGTCGTCGGTGTGGATGCCGTTCGCGCTTTGCGCCCGCGATCGGCGAAATGACCGACGAGAGGTACCTACTCGTTCTTGCCCGTCCTGCCGAGCGAGCGATTTCGGAGGAGTTGCCGGAGGCGGCCGCAGCTGCTGTGATCGAATTCATCACGGGCGCTCTGCTCGACAACCCGCAGCGTGTTGGGAAACCCCTTCGGTACGAATTGGCTGGTCTCTACGGGGCTCGACGCGGGACGTTTCGAATCGTTTACAGCATCGACGATGAACAACGACGGGTGATAGTTCGCCACGTCGACCATCGTCGTGACGTTTATCGAGCGCAGTAGCGCAGTAGTCAGGCAAGTTTTTCGACGAAGCCTTCGAGTTGGCGGAGGTTGCGACATTCGTAGACGCCGTCGGTGTGAGTGCCGTACTCGCCGACGATGGAATCACCGGTGTTCCAGTAGCTCTTGGGCTCGGGATTCAGCCAGTAGACGTGACGGGCCTTGGCGCGGATTTCTTTCACGACCCAGCTTTGGCTGGCGTGGTAGTTGTTGCGAGCATCACCAAGTAGCAACACGGTGGTCTTGGGGCCGATTTGTTGGCCCCACTTCTCCCAGAACACTTCGAAGGCATGGCCGTAGTCACTGTGGCCATCTACCCACACCACGTCGGCTTCGGTGTTGACGCGGTGTACGGCTTCGGTGACGTCGTCGACTCCCTTGAAGTAGTCGGTGACTTCATCGATACCGTCGATGAACACAAAGCTGCGCACCTTCGAGAATTGGTTCTGAATGGCGTACACCAGCATGAGGGTGAAGCGAGCAAACGCTGCGACCGAGCCGGAGATGTCGGCCACCACCATGAGCTCAGGCTTGGACGGACGGGGGTATTTGAACTTCGGTTCGGCAGGAACACCGCCGTAGGAAAGTGAGTGGCGCACGGTGGCTCGAAAATCCAACGGTCCACGCCGTTCGTGCTTGCGTTTGCGGGCCAACCGCGCCTGCAGCTTGCGCGTCAGCGGGCCGAGCGCCTTCTTCAGATTGCCCATCTCATCTCGTGACGCATGCATGAAGTCGACATCTTCGGGCAGCGGCTTACGCAGTGTTTTCGCCATGGCTTCGGCACCACGATCGGCCACGAGTCGGCGACGGATTTCTGCTTCGATTTCCTTCTTGAAGTTCTCGATGCGGTCGTCGAACTCGTCTTTTTCCAACCGTTCTTCGAGTGGCGTCATCTCGCCACCGAGCTGCTCTTTCTGCGCGTCCATCAGCTTGTCGAGCATGTTGTCGAGATCGAGGTTCCGCAACGTGCGATACAGGTAGTACGTGCCACCGACGGGACGGCCGGGTTCCATACCCGCGAACTTTGACACGGCCTGACGGGCGAGCGCGCGCATCATGGCGTCGTCACCGTTCATAAGGGCCTGGTAGAGCATGGCCATCATCTCTTCGGGCGTCATGCCATCCATCGAGCCGCCGGCGCCCTTTTGATCAACGCGAGCCTCATCCTGCATATCCCGCCAGAACTCGTCGGCCTCATCGAGCTTGCCCACCGCGTACTGCGGACCACGCAGACTGAAGTAGACCTCGAACACGGTTTCGAACGATCGCCAGTGCGACGCGTTCTTTACCAGCGTGGCGCCAAGGGCGTACTTGAACGTCTCACGGTCTTCCAGCGGGATGTGGGTGATGGCTTCCATGGCGTCAAGGTTCTCGGTGAGCGACACAGGCAGACCAGCTGCCCGTAACTCGGTTATGAACCCGGCCATGAGATCCAACATGGTTACTTGTCCACCGACAATTCCTTGGCGGCCTTGGTGATGTCTGACTGGTACTTCAGCAGCAC
>JAYTKG010000210.1:0-4154 GCA_043730435.1 Acidimicrobiia bacterium
TGCCCTCCGGCGGCAGTACGGGTTCAAGGCGCGACTTCAGCATTTCCATCGGCATGCCCGCCGCATAATCGCTGACCTCGGTCATGGACGTGTAGCTATCCACCACCTCGTAGCCAGCGTGCTGCACGGCAGTCTGCAGGCGGCGCAGTTCACGTAGATCGGGCCCGACAATCATGATGCACAGGTCGGCTTTGTGTCCGAGCATCGAGGCCGTAACCACTTGATGACCCGTGGCCTGCGTTGCTTTGACGGCAGCCACCAACGCCTCAACATCGGCGAACGGCGTTGGTTTACAGAACAGGTGGAGCACACCCCACCCAACCTTTGGCGTCACAGCTTCGCTGGTCATCGCGACCAGCTTAGGCCCCTACGTCGGGGCCGGAGCAGGCGGCGGAGGCAGAGGCGGAACCGACAACACCGACGGCCGAGAGTGGAAACGGTGCCAACAGGCCGTATCGTCCAACGTTTGTGACTGATACCGCCGCAACAAGTTTGCGTATTGATCTGCCCCGAGCCCAAGCCGCCGTCCGAGAGCTTCTCATCGCCGTAGGTGAAGACCCCGACCGTGAAGGTCTGCAAGACACGCCTCGCCGCGTGGCCGAAATGTGGACGGAGCTTCTGGAAGGTATGAACGAGAATCCGGCTGAGCATCTTCGCCGTACCTTTGACATCGACCATGACGAGGTGGTGCTGGTGCGCGACATTCCCTTTTCATCCATGTGCGAGCATCATCTGCTGCCGTTCCGCGGTGTCGCCCACATCGCATACCTTCCCGGAACGACCGGCCGTTTCACCGGTCTTTCAAAGCTGGCCCGACTGGTCGACGGATACGCGAAACGGCTTCAAGTGCAAGAGCAGCTGACCAGCCAGATCGCAACTGCGCTTGAAACCGAACTCGAACCGGTCGGCGTCTTTGTGATGGTTGAATCCGAGCACTTCTGCATGGCCATCCGAGGTGTAAAAAAGCCCGGCACCAAGACCGTCACCACCGCCGCCCGCGGCCTGTACCGGGTAGACAAGTCAGCCCGAGCCGAAATCGCCGCCCTCATCCGCCAGTAGTTGGTGGGGCAGCGCTACGAAGGCGAGTAAATGTTCAGCCGGTCGCCGCGGGGGAAGCCCACCAGCATGAGACCGGCCGAGCGGGCTGCCTCTACGGCTAGTGACGACGGGGCGCTGACCGAGATCATGGCACTGAAACCGGCCGCCCACGCCTTTTGCACCAGCTCAAAACTGGCGCGTCCCGAAACGTACAGCGCCAGGGAAGATGCAGGCAGTTGGCCGTCGAGCAGCAGGCGACCCACCACCTTGTCGACAGCGTTGTGACGGCCGATGTCTTCGCGCACGAGCAGTACGTTGCCCTCACGATCGACCGCAGCCGCGCCGTGTACGGCGCCGGTTGCCACAAACAAGGTCTGCAGCGGCTGCACCTTCTCCGGAATGGCCGCCAGTGCTTCCACGTCGAATGCCGTCACCTTAGCGAGCGGCGCAAGGCGGGCCGATAGGTCGGTGAGCGAGTCTGTGCCGCACAGTCCGCACGAACTCGTCGTGGGCGAGAGCCGAACAGTGGGAACCGGTGCCCGGCCACCTGTCTCGACTGTGACGACGTTGAAATAGGTTTCCATCGCCGGTCCGTCCGCGCAGTAGCGCACACCGATCACTGGCGCTCCACCGAGCAATCCGTCGCTGTGGCAGAACCCGACCGCCAGCTCGTAGTCGTGACCCGGCGTGCGCATGGTGGTGGTTACGCGATGCCCATCAAGCCGGATCTCCATCGGCTCTTCGACCGCCAACTCATCGGGCACCCGCTTGGTCGTCCCCGCGGCCGTTCGCCGTACCAACACTGTTTGACTTCTCGCACGCGCCACGGCCATGCCACAACCTTGCCGGATCGCGCGGCCCAATGCGAGGTTCCCTTCCGACAATCGGCTGCGAGTCGTCCCTGCGATAGCCTGCCGGGGTGGCCGACCAACAGCGCTTTGTCGAGCAGGCAATGGAGTATGCGCCTGCCCTCTACTCGGCCGCAATGCGCCTGACGTACAACACCGCGGACGCCGAGGATCTGGTGCAGGAGACCTACCTCAAGGCCTACCGCAGCTTCCGCACCTTTGAAGAAGGCACCAACCTACGGGCGTGGCTGTACCGCATCCTGACCAACACCTTTATCAACAACTATCGATCGAAGCAGCGTCGCCCCGAGCAGGAGGACATCGCCGACGTCGAGGACATGTACATGTACAAGAACCTCGGCTCGCTCGAAATTGCTCTCGCAGGCCGTTCGGCCGAGGACAACCTGCTCGAGCGAATCACCGATGACGAGGTTAAACAGGCGTTGGCCGCCATCCCTGAAAACTTTCGAATCCCGGTCTATTTGGCCGACGTTGAAGAGTTTTCGTACAAAGAGATCGCCGATATGCTCGACGTGCCGATTGGCACAGTGATGTCCCGACTTCACCGGGGAAGAAAAGCGCTCCACAAGTTGTTGTTCGATTACGCGACCGAACATGGGCTCGTGCCCGCCGACCGAGAAACCGAGCCTGTCAACCATGGCTGATTGTGAAGACACCCTTCGAGAACTCCAGTTGTTCCTCGCCAAGGAACTTTCGCCCCGAACCCAGACGGCCATCGCTTCGCACCTTGACGGCTGCACGGATTGCCTTCAAGCCTTTGATTTTCATGCCGAACTGAAAAGCGTAATCGCCCGAAAAGCCCGGGAGCACACGATGCCCGAAGGCCTAATGGCTCGCATCCAGCAATGTTTCAACCTGGAGCAAACCTCCCCTTTTGACCAACAGTCCCCGTTTAACCGGCCGTCGCCGTTTTCGGGTTGATGCAGTCGTACCGGGCAACCTTCGTTCTTTCGTGCCTCTCTCGCTAGGCTGACGACATGTTCGGAGCTTTCCTCGGGTTACACACCAACGGCGGTTGGCACATCTGGCTTGGCCTCGTGCTGGTTCTCAGCGCGGTGGGTGCCGTGCTCGGCCTCATCGCCGGATACCTGAAGAAGGTCGTCCTCCCGCAATACCGCGGTCCGAAGAAGTAGCCGCAATGGCCAACAGCCCAGTCGATTGGGCGTTGGCAGAACGTGTCGCGGGCCGGTTCATCGCCCGTGAAGCATGGTCCCTGTCGTACCACTACCGCTCGCTCGAAACCGATTTCGCGAGGCTTACCCCTCAGGCTGAAGCGTTGGTGGCCGACACCACGCGGCTGACGTCAGCCAACGGCCTGGCGACCGCAGCAGTCATTTCGCGTCCCGACTGGGTGCGGGCGAACCTGTCGTCGATGCAGCTGCTGCTTGCTCCGCTCCTCGCCAAGATGGAAGCCGAGCTCTCCAGTCGAAACGCCCGCGCGGCAGCGGCCGGGGCTGCCATCGCCGGAGCTGAGGTCGGTGCCATGCTCGGATGGATGTCGGGGCGAGTGCTGGGCCAGTACGACCTCATGGTGGGAGACACCGCTACCGGAGATTGCGTGTACTACGTCGGACCCAACGTGCTCGCGCTGGAGAAGCGGTTCGGGTTTCCACCGGAGGAATTCCGTTTGTGGCTGGCGTTGCACGAGGTCACGCACCGAGCCCAGTTCACCGGCGTGCCGTGGATGAAGGCGCACTTCCTCGGTTTGGTTCACCAGGTCCTGAGTGCCGTCGAGCCCGATGCCGACACGCTGGTTGCGGCCATCAAGGCCGCGGTGCGACCCGGCGGCGACCGCAAGCAGATCATCACCGACGGCGGCATCATGGCTCTGCTTGCCAGCCCGGCGCAGCGCGCCACCATGGGTCGCATCGGGGGGTTGATGGCGTTACTGGAAGGGCACGGTGATGTCACCATGAACCGGGCAGGCATCGGCACCGTGCCATCAGCCGAACGCTTTGACCGCGTCCTGAAGGAACGGCGCGGTAAAGGCTCGCCGCTGGTGAAAATCGTCCAGAAGCTGGCTGGCATCGAGGCGAAAATGAACCAGTACGAGCAGGGCGAGAAGTTCATCGCCGCCATCGAGGCGGTGGGTGGTGATCGTGTCGTTGACCGTTGTTGGGAGAACCCCGATCATCTTCCCAGCCTCGAAGAAATCCGTCGGCCTGAACTGTGGCTTGATCGACTTGGCCTCGCTGTCTCCGTCTGAGCTGACTGCTGCGCTTCTGGCCCGCTGCACGTTTCCGCCAT
>JAYTKG010000211.1:0-3306 GCA_043730435.1 Acidimicrobiia bacterium
ACGTGTTCGGCTCCGTGACGGGCGAAGACGTCAAGCATGCGCTCGGCCATGGACGGGTCAGCTAAACCGACGACCAAGCGGGGTACCCGCGCTGGGTTCGCCATCGGACCGAGAATGTTAAACGCCGTCTGCACGCCCAACTCGCGACGGGTAGGACCGGCGTGACGCAACGCCGGATGAAAGATGGGTGCCAAACAAAATGCGAATCCGGCCTTCTCGACACACGGCAAAATTTCGTCCGGGAGTAGCTCGATAGCGACGCCGAGTTCGGCCAGCAGGTCGGCGGCACCACACTGTGAGCTGGCGGCGCGGTTACCGTGCTTGACGACGGTCAGACCCCCAGCGGCCAGCACGAACATGGAGATGGTGGACACGTTGATGGAGTGGCTGCGGTCACCGCCGGTGCCCACGATGTCGATGGCGCTCGCCAAGAGGTGTGGTGGCAGAGTCACCAGCGCTGCGGCATCCAGCATGGCGTCGAGCAGACCAGACAGCTCATCGACGGTTTCGCCCTTCTGCCGCAACGCCACCACGAACCCGGCGATCTGGGCGGAGGTGGCGTTGCCGGACAGAAGTTCGGCCATAGCCGCACGGGTATGCGCGGCCGGTACGTTTTCGCCGCGCATGAGCGCGCTCAACAGCGGCGGCCAGCCGCCAAGATCGCCAAGGCTTGTCATCAGCGCAGGTTAGCCAGTCCCCACTGTCTGGCCTGCTTCGGCTATAGGTCCCGATTAGGCCGTGCGACGACGCTGCCGGATGATGCGACGCCTCTCACGTTCGGTCGCACCGCCCCAGACTCCCTGTTTCTCCCGGTGCCCGAGCGCGAATTCAAGGCATGTGACCCGAACGGCGCACTGGGCGCAGACGCCCTTGGCCTTCTGGGCGTCGTCCTCGTCTTCCGGGTAGAACGTTTCCGGATCAAGGCCGCGGCACGCACCAAGATCAAGCCATGCCGACTCCGGAGACCGGAGCTGCGATGAAAAGGCAACTGCTGCCAAGGTAAGCCCCTAACACTTCATCAGACCTGAAGCCCCCCGGCTCCATCGGCGTCATGTTATGGGGCGTCTGGACCAGTTACTAGAGGGTCTTACACATTTTCTGAGGTTTCTGGCACAAGGTCGCGAAGCAGCTCGTCCCTGGTCTCGTCGCGCAGCAGTACGGCCACGTGAAGTGCCGGGTGCTCAACCGCGAGCTCCACCGGTCCGGCTCGAAAAGCAGCGATTTCCTCGCTAGAAAGCTCGAAACGAACGTAGTGCACGGTAGAGGTGATGTCTTCACGGGTCAGTTGTTTGGCGTGCTGCTCTTCGACCACGGCCTTGACGACGTGGCCCGGCAGGCGTATTTCAATGGCACGTTCGATGCCCACAAGCCGGGGCAACCAGTCTCGCAGGGCCAGCTCTGAAGTCAGTTCGATGAACATGGTGGCCGACAGCTGGCCAGGCTCGGAGATGAGGGTGTTGTAGGTGTCGAGTTCGCTCTGAATACCGGCATCGGTGAAAATCTTCTCAACACGAGCCATCTCTTGCACCTGGAAACGCATCGTGTCCCGGTTCTCGAACACGAAGGTAATCATGTTGCCCACCTGTACGCGTCGCAGTTGTTTGAGCGAAACAATGTGGTCCCGGAACGACTCACGTTCACGCTCGTAGGCGCGCGTGTCTGCGATATCGGCCAGTGTCAGCTTCATTCAGTTCTCCTCGGGGATTCCATAGGCGCGGGCCACCATTTGCATTGGATGCACCGGCACTCGTCCGGTCTGTTCAGTGATCACGCCGTTAGCGAGGTGGCAGTCGCCAGCGACGATATCGCCTCCGGCTTTGGTGATCTGGTCGCCGAGTTTCTTGCCAATCGGTATGGACAAGTTGGCGTTTTCGGCCCGCAGCCCCCACATGCCGTCGATGCCGGAACACTGCTGCACGAGCTTTACTTTGGTGCCGGTGAGCTTCATAAGGTCACGGCTCTTCAGCCCGATATTTTGGGCCCGCAGGTGACACGGCGTGTGGTAGGTGACGGTGTCGGGCACATCACCGGGAAACACCATGTCGAGACTCAGACCGTCGCCCTTATGCAGGCGGATGAGGTACTCGGAGGAGTCAAAGGTGTGCTCGGCCACCAGTCTGGCGTCGGGGCCACCGACGTAATCGATGTAGTCCTTCTTGAGGATGAACGAGCAGGTGGGCTGCGGCACCACGATGTCGTTCCCGGCGCGAACCGAGGCGGCCAGCGCCTTGATGTTCTTGGCGGCCTGCTTGGTGAAACTGTCGAGGTCGCCCGAGTGGAGGAACGGCGCGCCGCAGCAGCCTTCGCCTTCGGCGAGGGAACATTCCACGCCGTTGCGCTCGTAGACCTTTACCAGGTCCTTGCCGATGTTGGGGGCCTGGTATTCGACAAGACAGGTGGGATAGAGGGCGACCTGGGCCTGACGATTGGCCAGACGGACGCGAGGCCGCCGAGCGAACCAGGTGGAGAAACGTTGACGGGCAAAGGGCTGCACCAAACGTTGCGACGAAACGCCAGCTGTCTTCTCGATGACCTTGCGCATGATGGAACCGGGCTTGCCGGTAGCGGCGTTGGCCAAAGGCGCAACTGAGGTGCCGAGCTTGCCAACCAGATCGGTGTGGCCCATTACGCTGGTGGTGAGTGCCTTGCGCTTGTCGACTTGCTTGGTGGCGTTGCGCATCGCGTCGGCGCGCAGCATAAGGCGAGGGAAATCGAGTGCCCATTCGTGACCCTTGGCCGGGGTATACGGGCAGTTGATGTCACACAACTTGCACTGAAAACACTCGTCCACAACCTGGTCCTGCTGCACCTTGGTGAGCTTGGCCGAGTCCTGATCGTCATGCGCGTCGATGTAGCTGAAGAGCGTCGGGAACGAGGTGCAGAACTTGAAGCAAAGACGGCAGCCTTGGCACAAGTCGTACACACGGGTCATTTCGTCACGAACGTCGGCTTCGTCCAGGTACTTGGGATGGTGAGGGTCGTAGATAGTCGTCACGACGCGCTTTCTTTCGCAAGGGTGAAGTCGTACTGCGGGTGCACCGGCCGGGACTCGACCGGGCACCACGATTACTCGATAATTCAGGTCTACCGTGCTCAGCTGATGCTGGCCAAACCCTGGCCGAAGCGGCCAGCGTGGCTCTTCTCGGCCCGAGCCAACGTCTCAAGCCATTCAGCGATTGAGGTAAAGCCTTCGTCGCGGGCGGTGCGAGCGAAGCCCGGGTACATCTCAGTGTACTCGTAGGTCTCGCCGGCGACGGCCGACTTCAAGTTGTCCTCGGTCTCACCAATGGGCTCACCGGTAGCCGG
>JAYTKG010000212.1:0-12548 GCA_043730435.1 Acidimicrobiia bacterium
GGTTGCCGTTTACGAGCGTGGGAAGGAGATGGAGACGGTCCTGGGTCTTGTCACCAATCATGATGAGGTGATGCAGCGTCACCGGGCGGTTCGTCTCGATGACCGAGGTAGTCGGCCCGCGCACGGTGCTGATCCAGTCGGTGAGCTCCTCCGCGTTCGACACCGTTGCCGACAGGCACACCAGTTTCACGCTCCGCGGGAGGTGGATGATCACTTCTTCCCACACCGGACCGCGGTAGGTGTCCTGCAGATAGTGAACCTCGTCGAGCACCACCAGCCCCAACTGCGCCAGAGCTGGTGACCGGGCATAGATCATGTTGCGGAGGACTTCGGTGGTCATCACCACGACGGGCGCGTCGGCGTTGATGGCGTTGTCACCGGTGAGCAGGCCGACGTTCTCGGCGCCTCGCAGCTTCACCAAATCGTGATACTTCTGGTTCGACAGTGCCTTGACCGGCGCGGTGTAGAACGCGCGGAGGCCCCGGTCGAGCACTCGTCCGACCGCATACTCGGCCACGACCGTCTTCCCGGAACCGGTGGGAGCGGCGACCAATACCGACTGACCAGCGTCGATGGCGTCGAGGGCTCGCAGCTGGAAGTCGTCCAGCGCGAAGCCGTAGCCGGCAACACGTGCCTCGCGCTCGGTCCTGGTCTGCTCGGTTGGACCAGATCCGCCCGAGGTTCCCATCATGCCTCCGGGGTTGCTACGACTTCGTCCTTTTTCTTACGGACGATCAGATGACCGATGCCAATCGCCACGAAGTAGAAAATCCACATTGGAATCGACAACGCAAACAGCGTGTACGGGTCACCCGAGGGCGTAATGACCGCTGCGACGATCACGATGGCGCAGATAGCCTGCCGCCACCAGAGCAGCAGCTGCCTTGGCGTGACGACTTTGACGATCTCCAGGAAAACGAGGAGTACCGGGAAGAGAAATCCGATGCCGAAGGCGAGCATCAGCAGCGTGAGCAGCGACAGGTATTTGTCGGCGGTGAACGAAGCCGTCTGTCCCCCGCCGGCCCAGCTGACCAGGAACTCGAGCGCCTTTTCCAGCGTGAGGTACGCGATAGAGGCGCCCATGGCGAACAGGATCAGCGAGGAAGCGATAAACGGGAAGGCGTAGCGTTTTTCTTTCTTGTGCAGCGCAGGCATGACGAACTGCCAGATCTGCCACAGCACCACCGGAAGCGACAATACGATGCCGCCCCAACCCGACACCCGCAGACGGGCCGCTATCGGCCCGAGCGGATCGGTGATGATGAAGCGCCCATCGCAGTGGTATTTCTCGATCTTGCAGAGCTCCTCGAAGGGCCGACCGAGGAATTCGAGGATCGGGTTGTAGAACGTGAACACAACGAACAGGCCGATAACAACAGCCAGGATTGATTTCACCAACCGCTGGCGGAGCTCGCGGAGGTGATCCGTGAGCGACATGGTGTCGTCGGGCGTCTTCAAGGCAGCCTTGGCCGCCTTGTCTTTCACCTTGGCACTCTTGTCTTTGGTCTTTTCCTTTTCCTTCGACTTCGATCGGGCGGCCATCAGTCAGAGGCCTTATCTACGGCCCACGGGTCGAGGCGTTCCTGCCCCACCGGCGGCGTCCATAAAGGGGCCGAAGGAGGAGGTAGCAGCGCCGCTGGCGGCGGCAGGAGTGCACTGCCGCTAGGAGGCGGAAGGATTGAACCCGCAGGCTCATCGGCTGGAGGATCGGCGGTAACGACGGGTGCGTAGGGAGGCTCAGAGCCCGACGCCACGGGTAAAGCTTCTGCGTCCGAAGTCGCCGATGTCTCCGAGGTCTCTATGGCGTCGTCTTCCTTGAAGCCGGCAAGCGGGTTGTTCACCATGTCGCGGGCCTGGTTGGCAGTCTCGCGGAACTCGCGGAGCGGTTCCTTGAACGTTTCTTCGAATTCCTCCTGGAAACCGGTGGTCATGCGGCGGAGATCGCCGTATACCTTCCCGGCTTTGCGCAGGACTTCGGGAAGTTTTTCGGGACCAAGAACCACAAGGGCTAGGACGAGGATGATGATGACCTCGCCACCGCTGACATTGAACATCGACGGTGAGTCTATTGAACTTCTGGTCACAAGCCAGGTACGGGCATTCCTGGCAAGCTGTGTGCGTATGCAGCAGCGCCTCCCTTCTCTCCTTGATCGCCCCCTGGCATTCGCTCATAGAGGTGCGAAGGCGCACGCACGTGAAAACACCCTTGAGGCTTTCGCTCTCGCGCTGAAGCTAGGGGCGACGGGTTTGGAAAGTGACGTTTGGCTTACCGCCGACGGCGTGCCAGTGCTCGACCACGATGGGCTCATCAAGCAGGGGCGCAAGCGGCGGCCGGTCGGCGGCGTTCCCCGATCCAATCTTCCTGTCCACATCCCCAGCCTGGCCGACCTGCTGGAAGCTCATGGGGACAACGCGTTTGCTCTGTCTCTTGACCTCAAGGGCCCGGATTCGGGCGCCGCGGTTATCGAAACGGTGCGCATGATTCGACCAGACCTGCTCCCCCGGCTCTGGCTCTGTCACCCCGAACGAACCGTGCTGGCTGAACTTCGCCATCTCGACCGTGACGTCAAGTTGGTCCATTCCACCCGATTGAGCCAGATCAAGGAAGGGCCCGAGCGAGGCGCATCCGTTCTGCGCGACCTGAACATCGACTGCGTCAATCTGCACCACACCGAGTGGACCGGCGGCCTGATGACCCTCTTCCATCGCTTCGATCGCTACTGCTTCGCATGGGATGTGCAGCACGATTACCTGCTCACCAAACTGATCCGCATGGGTGCCGACGCGGTGTACAGCGACTGGGTCGATCGCATGATGGATGCCATGCGCACCGAAGTTCCCTAAAGGAAGCCGATGGGGTGACTTGGCGCAGTTGGGGGTCACTGGCGGATGTTTTGTTTTGGGTGCATACGGGTTAACGACCAGTCACAGTTCACATCCGCCGGGATGGCTGGTGAGTTGAGACTGTACGTTCACCCTGATCGATTCAAAAAGATTTGCCGGCTGTTTTGGTCGATGCGAGCGTGGAATACCGACACATCGGGACGGAGTTGCGGTCGACTCGCTTGAGCGATACGGGCGCTCGGCGGATTGGCTGAACCCGCGTCGATCGGACTTAATCGGCTCGTGGGGGCAAGCCGTGATTGCTTCGTAGAACCTACCGAGTCGACGATCAACGAGCGCAAGGTCGTCAACCGCGTCACCAAGGGGCTTCCGATAGAAGCAACGGGCTACCACCATCTTCGTGGCCTCGACCTAGCCACTCTCGACGAGCGCGCCCCGAAGAACGCTAGGAAGCGAGCGGCGCTAGCTGCGGGTCACGGCGCTGCCGCCGGGTTCGTGGCCGGCGGCGCCACCGCTGCCGGTGCCGCCACCGGTGGGATGGGGGCACTTTCAGCGGCGGGGATTGTTGCACTGGCCATCGTCGCCGACACTGCCGCTGTGTCCGTGGGTTCCATCCAGGGCGCCGCCTACGTGGGCGCTCACTATGACCCGACCCGACCCGACCGGCTGAGCGAGCGATGATGATCGGCCTCCTCGCAGGCACGCTTGCAGCAGACGCCGCCAAAGCGCAGGCGCTTCGCCAGGTTCGGCAACTGGCGCTGGACCTTGCGTCGAAGCGCGCTGTCCAGGACCTCAGTGAAGGCACCCTCTACAACATGATGCTCCGCATCTATGGAGCGCTGATGCTCAATACTGCGAAGCGAAGCGTCGCCAAGGGCGTACCGGTCCTCGGCGCCGGGATCGGAGCCACAGTGAACTATCACACGGTCAGGCGGACCATCGTCTCTGCCGATCATGCCTACCCGGAGCGGTGGTTGATGGACAAGTACAGCACAGCGACTCTCGAGAATGTCGACCTCGAGGTCGTGGAGGCTGCCGTGGACGCGGCCGTCGGGGAAGAGGACCGCGGCATCCTCGACCGACTCGAGCATGTTGATAATGTCGACGAGTCAGACGTGTGACGGTCCACACGGCTCGGTCATTGCCTAATCAAATGAAGAGTCGGTTCTCTCGCCCACTGACGGGAGGGAGTTTTCACCCGTCAGACCTATCGGTGCATCGGAGTGCACCATGACACTCGGTTCGATGTGGTGCATTGCAGCGCACCGATAAGTCGGATGCAGTCCACGCGAATCATCCTGGGCGGGAGGCGTCAAACAACACCCCGACTAGCCATTTTCCGCACTGCTAAAGGAAGCCGAGGTTCTTCATGGGGAAGTACAGCACGAAGGCCCGACCCACAATCAGCTTCTGACTGATCGGCCCAAAGAAGCGACCGTCCTTTGAGTTCTCCCGATTGTCGCCAAGGACCAGCACGTCGCCTTCCTCCACCGTAATAGTTTCGCCCTTGGTCTTGGCGAGGGTCTGGGTGCCTGCAGGCAGGTAGGGCTCATCCAGAAGGTGACCATCGATGAGGATCCGTCCGTCGCGAAACTCGACTGTCTCACCCGGAAGCCCGATCACGCGCTTAATGAGGTCCTTGACCTCAGGCGCATCCTTCAACTCGGGGGGCCGTTCGAACACCACCACATCGCCACGGTGAACGTCATGCATGCGGTAGGCCAATTTGTTGACAAGCACTCGGTCACCGTTGTGAAGCGTGGGGGTCATGGAGGGGGACGGAATGAAGAACGACGCAAGCAGAAACGCGCGGACGATCAGCGCGATACCAATGGCGCCAGCAATGACCGTGGCCCACTCGCGCAGGCTTCGGATGCGGCCGAGCTTTTGCTGTCGGCGTGCACCAGCGACACTGCTTGAGCGTGAGCTGGCAGTGTCAAAGAAGGCACTGTGGGCTGCTGATTCTCCGTCAGGACGCAGGTCTGAAGACACCACCCGAGGCTATGGGGGCGCGATCTATTGCAGTGTTAGAGACCACCAGCGCGGCTGAACGGCCACACAATCACGAAGGCGCGACCAACGATGAGCTTCTGATCGATTGTTCCGAATATCCGTCCGTCGGTGGAGTTTGTGCGGTTGTCACCGAGCACCAGCACCTGGTCCGGCGGGACGGTGATCGAATCTCCCGTCGGACCCTTGGGCTCGGTGCGTACACCGGGTGCAAGGTAGGGCTCGTTAAGCAGTTCACCGTTGACAAGCACCTTGCCGTCTTTGAAGGACACCACGTCACCGGGCAAACCAATGACCCGCTTGATGAGGTCTTTGATGCTGAGGTCAAGCTCAAGGGGTGGGCGTTCGAATACCACCACATCCCGTCGGTGGACATCGTGCAACTTGTACGAAAGCTTGTTGACCAGCACGCGGTCGTTCACTTCGAGCGTTGGCATCATCGAGACCGACGGAATGAAGAATGACGCGAGCAAAAAGGCCCGGATAAGCAGGGCAATGCCGAGTGCACCGACGATCACATAGGTCCACTCCAGCAGATTGCGAACCTGCCCGTCGCGTTCCTTCTCCGGCTTCACCTGCACAGCCGTTGCGGTGGTACCGCCGCCCTCAAGGTGCTCGGACCACGAAAATGTTGATGATCCGTCGCGCTGTTCTCTCACAGCGAGTCAGGCTATACGCGTTCATTACAAAGACGCGATCAGCTTCTCTACGCGTTCATCCTTGCTACGAAACGGATCTTTGCAGAGCACGGTGCGCTGAGCCTGGTCATTCAGCTTCAAATGGACCCAATCGACCGTGTAGTCCCGCTTTTTTTCCTTCGCGGCCTGAATGAAGTCGCCGCGGAGCTTGGCTCGCGTGGTCTGGGGCGGGGTTTCCATGGCGGTGTCGATCTCCTCGTCGGTCACCATCCGCTCGACCAAGCCCTTGTTTTGCATGAGGTAGAACAGGCTGCGCTCCCTATTCACGTCGTGATACTGCAGGTCCATGAGCGCAATTTTAGCGTGGCTGAGGGGCAGGTCGTGCTTGGCCCGATAGGCCTCCAACAGCTTGTACTTGATGACCCAGTCAACCTCTCGGTCGAGTTCCAGCGGGTCACGTTCAATAGTGGTGATCACGTGCTCCCACATCTCCAAGGCCTTCAGCTCAAGGGGCCGGAAGCCGCATGTGTCTCGGTAGCGGAGTGCCCGGTCAAGGTACTCACGCTGGATGTCGAGTGCCGACAGGTCTCGCCCATTGGCCAACCGGACTTCCCGCTTACAGGTGATGTCGTGACTGATCTCACGGATCGCTCGTATCGGGTTCTCAAGCGTCATGTCGCGCAGCACGCAGCCTGGATCTTCGAGCATACGTAGCAGGCACGCGGTGGCACCTACCTTGAGGAAGTTGGTGTACTCACTCATGTTCGAGTCACCGACGATGACATGCAGTCGCCGGTACTTTTCTGCATCAGCGTGCGGCTCATCGCGGGTGTTGATGATGGGCCGGCTGCGGGTCGTGGCAGAGCTGACGCCCTCCCAGATGTGCTCGGCCCGCTGGGCGATGCAGTAGGTGGAGCCACGCGCCGTCTGCAATACCTTGCCCGCCCCGGCGTAGATCTGACGAGAGACGAAGAATGGAATAAGCACTTCGGCGTAGTGACCAAGATCGTCGTTACGGCTGGTGAGGTAGTTTTCATGGCAGCCGTAGCTGTTGCCAGCTGAATCGGTGTTGTTCTTGAAGAGGTAGATGACGCCTCTGATGCCCTCCTCCTTCAACCGATCCTCGGCCGAGCCGAGCAGCTGCTCGAGAATCCGCTCGCCCGCCTTATCGTGCACCACAAGGTCGTGGATGGAATCGCACTCGGGCGTGGCGTACTCGGGGTGCGAGCCAACATCGAGATAAAGCCGGGCTCCGTTCACCAGAAACACGTTTGAGCTGCGACCCCACGACACCACCCGGCGGAACAGGTAGCGGGCCACTTCGTCCGGGCTCAGCCGGCGCTGCCCGCGCAATGTACACGTGACGCCATACTCATTTTCGAGCCCGAAAATCCTCCGCTCCATGCGGGCACCTTATCCACCTATTCCGCACGAAGGAGATATGGTCGCAGCCGTGGTTGATGAGTTTGCGATGAGCCGATTGGTGACAACGACGCACTACGAAGCCCGAGTACTCGTTGCTCGCCTGGGTTCGGAGGGTTTGGTGGCCGAAGCTCGCGAGAGTGGCGGCGCGGCCTACCCCGGTGGACCGGTTCAGGTTTGGGTACTGTCCTCGCAGCTCGAGCACGCGAAGGAACTGCTCACACCCGAGCCTCTCGATCGGGAAGACGACGAGGAGCACACTCGTCGGGTCTCGAAGCGGTTCGGACTGTTCCTGCTGTTCGGCTTTGGCCTCATGATTGCAATTCCGCTCGCTCGGGTACTGCTCCGCTAGCGGGAAGAGCGGCGGTGACCTCATCGTCGCCGAGGCGTTTGAAGCAACGCCTACTCTCTCCTCGCGACAAGGTTGCCACTTCGAGATCGGCTGGTGCCAAGGTGCGGTCGGGTCCGGCGAGCGCATTGATCGCCATAGCGAGCGCGTCACCGAACGCCAGATCGGCCGTCCACGTCTCAGCCAGCCTGGCGGCGATGGCCTCGGCCTCTCCCCCGAGCACGCTGTAGTTCTGCTCGTCCATCACAGTGCCGTCGTAGAGCACGTGGAAAAGACGGCTGTCGGCAGTGGCGTACCCCACTTCGGCGACCAGAATCTCGACTTCCATCGGCTTCATCTCGTGGGTGAAAATCTGGCCGAGTATGCCGGCGTAGTTGTTGGCCAGGCTGCGGGCATCAACGTCGTCGCGGCTGTATTGGAAGCCCTTCAGGTCGGCCGCCCGAACCCCAGCAACCCGCAATTGGTCGAACTCGTTGTAGCGACCAACCGCAGCGAAGGCGATGCGGTCGTAGATCTCGGACAACTTGCGCAGCGTGTTGGACGGATTCTCGGCCACCAGCGCAATACCTTCGTCGTAGACGAGGGCGCACAGGCTGCGCCCGCGGGCGATGCCTTTGCGGGCGTAGTCGGCCCGATCCTTCATGACCTGTTCGGGCGAAACGTACGACGACATCATGCTCATTTGGTCTGCACCTCCGGGGCGATGGCTTCGAAGCGAGTCTTCAGTTCGAGGTCTGACACCGCGACATATCCGTCGGCCGTTACCGTGGCAACCGTCGGATAGATGCCACGCAGCGGATCGGGTCCGCCCGTAGCCGAGTCGGCGTCGGCCGCTTCCCAGAGCGCCTTTAGACAGAGGTTGATGACCTGGTCACGCGTGAGGTCGGTCTTGTAGCCGATCTTCACCACGGTGCCAGCGTGCAGACTGCCCGAACCTGTTGCTACGTAGTCGGTCTCTTCGTAACGGCCGCCGGTGACATCGAACGCGAAGAGGCGTCCGGTGTGGCGACGGGCATCCCATCCGGCGAAGATCGGCACCACGACCATGCCCTGCATTGCTGCGGGCAGGTTGCTGCGAATCATCGCCGAAAGCGTGTTGGCTTTGCCTTCGAGGCTCAGTGGGGAGCCCTCGACCTTTTCGTAGTGTTCCAGTTGCAACTGGAACAACTTCACCATCTCCATGGCCGGACCAGCAGCACCCGCAATAGCCACTGCGCTGAACCGATCGGCTGCAACGACTTTTTCCATGGCTCGATGGCTGATCAGATTTCCCGAGGTGGCCCGACGGTCTCCTGCCATCAGCACACCGTCGGCGAATCGGATGGCGACGCACGTGGTGGCGTGGGGAACAGACAACTCCCCCCCGTCACCGGCTGGCTCGGCGGTCAGGCCCATGCGCTTCAGCAGCTCGGGAAAGTTCGTACCGGGATCGGTGGCAGGTGTGAAGAACGGCATGGACATAGCGCACGCAGGCTACCGGGCGAAACCGTCGAGCGCTGCGCCGTCGCCATTGGACTACTGACCACCCTTTTGGACGTAGCTCTTCACGAACTCTTCGGCGTTGTCTTCGAGCACACTGTCGATCTCGTCCAGCAGGTCATCAAGATCGGCCTTGATCTTCTCGCCCTGCTTGCCGGCGGCAGGCGCAACTTCCTCGACCTCAGCGGTCTTTTCCGGTGCCGGTTTCTGCTTCTGGGTACGTTCGGTCATATTCGCTCCTAGGCCCCGAGTTTGCGGAGCAACTCGTTGGCCGTATCACTTTCATCAATCAACCTACCCACATGAGCCTCGGTTCCGCGCAGCGGTTCCATCATCGGCACTCTGCGTAGCGAATTGTGGCCGGTGTCGAATACCAGACTGTCCCAGTTGGCAGTCACGATGTCGTCGGCAAACTTGTCGAGACAGCGGCCCCGGAAATAGGCGCGGGTCGTAAGGGGCGGAAAGTGCACCGCCCGGTCTACGTCTTCGTCGATGGTCAGTCGTTCCAGCCCGGCACGGGCTGACACGCTGCGCTCGGGTCGAACGTCGTGGTACTGGAGATCAAGGACGCGCATCTTGGCGTCGTTCCACCCGATGTCATGCCGCTCTTGGAAGGCCTGCAGCACCCGTTCCTTGGCCACCCAATCGATCATGTGCGACACGGTGGAGCGGTCGCCTTCCAGACCAGTAAGGGCCTCCTGCCAGCGCTCAAGTACCTGCTTACCGATACTCTCCTCACCAAGGCATTCGAGCCCGTGAGTCTCCTGATACACGCGTGCCCGGCGCAGCAATTCCCACTGCATTTCAAGGCCGGTCATCTTGCGCCGATCCTTCAGCGTGACCAGTGCCCGCAGCGTGGGGTCGAAGCTGACAGCACGGATGTCGCAGACCGGATCGTGCAGCGCAAGGTCATCGCCCAGTTCGTCGTCTTCGATCATGGCCAGAAGAATGGACGTGGTGCCGAGCTTGAGAAAGGTGGACACCTCGGCCATGTTGGCGTCACCGACAATCACATGGAGACGGCGGTACTTCTGGCTGTCGCAATGCGGTTCGTCGCGGGTGTTCACGATGGGTCGTTTGACGGTGGTCTCCAGCCCGACTTCTTCCTCGAAGAAGTCGGCTCGCTGGCTGAGTTGATACGGCACCTGCTTGGCCGATACGCCTGGTGATTCGCAGCCGACCTTACCGGCACCGCAGAACAGCTGGCGGGTGACGAAGTGCGGCGTGATCTGACTGACCAGGCGACCGAACGGAAGCTCACGGGCCAGCAGATAGTTCTCATGGCAGCCGTAGCTATTGCCCTTGCCGTCGGAGTTGTTCTTGTAAACCACGACCTCGCCGTTGGGCAGCGCCGCGTTCGCGGCCGCCATGGCTCGACGCATGATCTCCTCCCCTGCCCGATCGAACACGACGGCCTCCAGCACGTCGCGGCATTCGGGTGTGGAGATCTCGGGGTGTGCATGGTCGACGTAGAAGCGAGCGCCATTGGTAAGCACTGCGTTGGCAAGGTGCGATTCGACCTCGGGGGGCATGGCGTCGAAGGCTCGATAACCACGAGCGTCGATGCCAGGCGTCTCGTCTTCGAAGTCCCAGGCAATCTTGTCGGTGTACTGACCGAGGTAAGCGTTGACGAGCAGGGACGACGACGTAATCGGGTTGGCATCGGTCACGCCGCGCACCACGATGCCGTACTCCGTTTCGATTCCGACGACCTTCGGCAGCGCCATATTCCGCACCCTATCTGTGGATCTCGACCGTGTGGCTACAGGTACTGCCCGGTGGCAACCCGTTCTATGGCTCGACCACCCTTTGCATCATCGGCTTCCACGTTTTTCACCAACGTGCGGATGAACACGATGCGCTCACCTTTCTTGCCGGAGATCTTGGCCCAGTCGTCGGGATTGGTGGTGTTGGGCAGGTCTTCGTGCTCTTTGAACTCCTGGCGAATGGAGTCGATCAGGTCCTGGGTGCTAACACCTTTTTCGCCACCAGCGATGAGCCGCTTGATGGCCAGCTTCTTCGCGCGGCGCACAATGTTTTCGATCATGGCGCCCGACGAGAAGTCCTTGTAGTACAGCACTTCTTTCTCACCGCTCTGGTAGGTGACTTCGAGGAAGCGGTTGCTGTCGTCAAGTTCGTACATGGATCTGACGGTGGCCTCGATCATGGCGGCCAGCGCCTTGTCGACATCGCCCTTGGCTTTCTTTACTTCGGTGGCCGACAACGGAATGTCGGCCGTCAGGTAGCGGGCAAAGATCTGACGGGCAGCCACGTCATTCGGACGCTCGATCTTGATCTTTACGTCGAGTCGACCCGGGCGGAGAATGGCCGGGTCGATCAGATCTTCCCGGTTGGTGGCCCCGATGACGATGACGTTGCGGAGACCCTCGACGCCGTCGATCTCGGCGAGCAGCTGCGGCACAATAGTTGATTCCATGTCGCTGGAAATACCGGTACCTCGGGTGCGGAACATGGAATCCATCTCGTCAAAGAACACGATGACGGGCCAGCCCTCTTCGCTCTTTTCCCGAGCACGTTGGAACACCAGACGAATCTGGCGCTCGGTCTCACCGACGTACTTGTTCAGCAGCTCCGGACCCTTGATGTTGATGAAGTAACTCTTCACCTTGCCGTCACCCATCTTGTCGGCCACCTTCTTGGCCAGCGAGTTGGCCACGGCCTTGGCGATGAGCGTCTTGCCACACCCGGGAGGGCCGTAAAGCAAGATGCCCTTGGGCGCCGGCAACTTGTGTTCGGCGAACAGCTCGGCGTGCAGGAACGGCAGCTCGACGGCATCGGCGATCTGCTCGATCTGGCTATCAAGACCACCCACGTCTTCGTAGCTGACGTCGGGCACTTCTTCGAGCAGCAAATCTTCCACTTCGGGCCTGGGTAGCTTCTCAACCAGAAGGCTGGCTCGGCTGTCCATCCTCATGGTGTCACCCGACCGAAGCTTCACACCAAGCAGCGCGTCACCGATCTCGCACACGCGCTCCTCATCGGCGCGCCCAACCACGATGGCGCGCAGGCCGTCGTCGAGCAGCTCCTTGATGCTGACTATCTCGCCGTTCTGCTCGGCCTGGCGAGCCAGGATGACGTTAAAGCTCTCGTTCAGCACGACTTCGGCGCCCCGCTCGAGGGTCTCGTGGCTGATGTCGGGGTGCAGGCTGACCCGCATCTTGCGACCGGACGAGAACACATCGACCGTGCCGTCATCGTTCTTACCGACCACCACGCCGTAACCCGATGGCGGCTGCGTGAGCTTCTCTACCTCGTCCCGAAGCTGCGCAATGTGTTCGCGCGCTTCACGGAGGGTGAAGCTCAGCTTTTCGTTCTGCCCGACCGCCTGAGCCAGTTGGCCCTTGGTGTCCAACAGGCGCTCCTCAAGCGTCCGCATTCTTTTCGGGGCGTCGAGGAGCTTCCGCCGAAGCGCGATGACTTCTTCCTCGAGTGATTTCGCCTGTTCACGTAGCTCTGCCAATTCTTCCGAATAGGCCGCGAGCCGCCTCTCATACGCTGCGTCCGACATCGAGTTACCTCCCTGAAAAGCAAGCTACACGCCGAATCACGCTTTGCGGGTGCCATAACGCTGAAAATGAACCAAGCGACCTTATGCGTCGCGCGTCTCAGCCGATTTGGCGGTAGCGTTGTTTTCACCGGCTACACCGTGTATTTTCCACACGGCCCACTACACCCACAAGGAATGGCTCATCATGAAGGTCTGGATCGATCAGGATCTCTGCACCGGCGACGGCCTCTGCGAAGAGATCGCCCCCGAAGTTTTCACGCTCCTCGATGACGGCCTT
>JAYTKG010000213.1:0-1522 GCA_043730435.1 Acidimicrobiia bacterium
CGGAATGTCAGCCGCTGTGTACACCGCAACCACGCCATCGGCAGCGAGCGCCCGTGACGTATCGATCGCGACGATGTCGGCCCGAACATGCTGGGTGAGATGCACGGCGCCGTGCACCATGCCCGGCACACGTAGGTCGTCAACGTAGCCACGATCACCAAGCGCAAGCTCAGGTGCTTCGAACTTTGCTCCCGACGTACCAACGCCACCCGGCAGCGAGGGGTCGACCTTTCGACCCTGGGCCACGGCCTCGATGGCATCAAGCACCTTCACGTACCCGGTGCATCGGCAAAGGTGCGCACCGAGGTGGCGGGCCATATCGTCCCGCTTGAGATCGCTACCCTTCTTGTCGACCTGGGCCTTTGCTCGCATGACGATGCCAGGGATACAAAATCCGCACTGCAACCCGCCGCACGCGGCGAACGCGTCGGAGTATTTCGTGCGCTCATCCTCATCGACGCCTTCAAGCGTCGTTACCTGTCGACCTGCGACCTTGGCCACGTCGTAGGTGCACGAGATCTGCACCTTGCCGTCGATCATGACGGTGCAGCAGCCGCACTGCCCCATGGGCGAGCAGCCGTCTTTGGCCGAGGTGACGTCGAGTTCTTCGCGCAACGCCGACAGCAGGTGCGGATGCGACGCTCGCACCGATACGGGCGCGCCGTTGAGCCTGAAGTTGACCGTGGCGTTGGCGGTGTCGTTGTCGATCGTGGTCATGGCAATTCGACCCCTCGTTGCGCGGTGATGCGGCCGTACACCTCTGGTCGTCGGTAGCGCTCGAAGTTGAACAGCGTGCCGGTGTACTTCTTGCACCAGTCGAGATCACAGTCGGCCGAAATCAGTTCGTCCGCAGTCGTCAACGCCTGGGCCACGATCTGACCAGAGGGCGCAATGATGCAACTCTGCCCGAGACTATCGACACCTTCCTCCACACCGCCCTTGGCCACCCCGACCACCCACGTGCCGTTCTGGTAGGCACCCGATTGCATGACCAGCGCGTTGTGGAAGCCCTGCAAAATGTCCTGGCTCGGGTCTGGCACATAGTGGATCGGCGTGTTGTATCCGCACAGGATCATCTCGACGCCCTGCAAACCCATCACGCGGTAGCTCTCTGGCCAACGACGGTCGTTGCAGATCATCATGCCGATCCGTCCACCGAACGCAGGCCACACGCCGAAGCCGTCGGGTGACGGTTCAAAGTAGAAGCGCTCGGCGTGCTGAAAGGGACGTTCAGGCTCAAAGGTCTCGTGCCCCGGAATATGCACCTTTTTGAACGTGGCTATCGTCGAGCCGTCTCGCTCGACCAGCGTCTGCACATTCCAGCGATGCACGCTGCCATCGGCCGCTGTTTCCTTCAGCGCATAGCCGATGCAGAAGCCGACTTTCAGTCGCGCCGCTTCTTCGAACAACGGTTGCGTCCACACGTTCGGCATGGAGGTTTCGTACCAGTGATCAGCTTCGGCGATGTCGTCCACCATCCAGCGGGGGAAGAACGTGGTGAGCGCCAACTCGGGGAACACGA
>JAYTKG010000214.1:0-2200 GCA_043730435.1 Acidimicrobiia bacterium
CTGTCTGCAGGAGGCGGCGCATCGCTGGACCAGCGGTGGCCAGGTCCGCTTTGTCACCGACACCAGCATCATCCAGCGCTGGTCCGACGCGAAGGGCTAAGCCGTCCAGCGCGGGTCGCGACCGAGGAAGGCGACGAAGCGGTCCATCGTAGCGGCGTCATCGGCGACGTTGACCTCGGCCTCGAACATGCCGGTACCGCGGTACTGCGGTTGCAGAATGGCTTGCGCCGCGGTGAGGGCTGCGTCGGGTCATGGTCGGAGTAGGGCGATTCCCGACCGGTGGCTCGGCAAAGATCCCAACCGTGGCCAACGTATTCCATGAGCAGCATGTTGACCACGAACTCGCCCGGCAGCGGTTACGACGTCATTGTCATCGGTCGGTCGAAGCCGTTAGCTCGCAATCCGTCGGTGATGCGGGCAGAGGACGCCGCGAAAATATCGGCCCAATCCGTGGTGACGGTGTGCGTCACGGGGTCGAAGAGCAACGGAGTGTCATTGACGGAACTCTCGAAGACCTGGACCCAGACGGCGATGTGGTTGAGCACGGCAGCTACATCGAAGTCCCCGCAGGGTGTCGTTCGACCGTGCTGGTTGCTCGCCACGCTGCGAAGAACCTCCGTCGTTTTCGTGAACATGCTGTCGAGAATGTCTATCCGGTTATCCATGGCTCACACCCTACGAACTTGGGCGGCGCTCGTCTTTGAAAAAGCCGACACCGCTAGTATGTGGTCGATGGTGAGCGGAGGGCAGCGGGCGACTGACAACGCGAATTGCGCGGTGCACGCCCCGGTCACGTCATGGGCCGATGTCGCACATCAACTTGGCTACGCCGACCAGGCCCACCTCACCGGCGCAGTCAGAGCGGCGTACGGCGCACCACCAGCCGCTCAGGCCCGCCAAGAGTCCGGAGGAACTAGCGGCCGTCAGCGGACGGCCTTCGCCAACGACGCAATGCCCCGCTCGATCGATGGACTGTCGTAGTAGGCGAAGCTGAGGCGCATGTAGTTGGCGAGGCTACCGTCGACGGTGAACCTACTGCCGCTACGGAAACCGACCTTGTGTTCGGCCGCCTTCGGAAGAAAAGTTGCAGTGTCGGTGCCGTCGGGGAACCGGAGCCAGAAGAAGTATCCACCGGTCGGAACGCGGTACTGCACCGTCGAGGGAAAGTGCGCGCTCAATGATGCATCCATCACCATCACGCGTTCTCGATAAGTGCTGCGCAGGAAGTCGAGATAGTTGCGAAGTGAACCATCTTCGACGAGCGTCTTGACTATCGCCGAAGTGAACGGATTGAGGCCGCCTCCGCTTAGAACAACACCAGCATCAGCAAGCCGTTGGATAAGTGGCAAGGCCGCTTGGATCCACCCGAGCCGCAATCCGGGGGCCAGGATCTTGGTGAACGTTCCCAACGACAGCACGACGCCGCTATCGGCCCACGCCGCCATCGGTGGCGGTACCGACGCTGTGTAGCTGAGCATGTGGTACACCTCGTCGGCCACGATCAGGAACTTGTGCTCTTCTGCGAGTGCCACCAGTCGTTCTCGCCGATCGAGCGGCAGGGTGTAGCCGGTCGGATTTTGGAACGTCGGAATGATGTAGATGAACGCTGGCCGCTCCGCGGCCAGCGCAGTTTCAAGAGCGTCGAGGCGAATACCGTCTTCATCAACCGGGATACCCACGATACGCAGATGATGCTGGCGGAAGATGTCGAGGGCAAGGAAGTAGCTCGGCTCCTCGACGAACACGACATCGCCCGGTTGGGCGAACACACTGCACACCTGATCGATGGCTTGTGAGTTGCCGTTGGTTATGAACATCGGCTCCGGGTCACACCTGACTCCGTAGGTCTCGGTGAGAAATTCGGCCAGCGCGAGGCGCAGGTAACCGTCACCAAGCTCGGTGCCATACTGCAGCGGATACGGCTCGATGCCTTTGGCCATCGCAGCGCGAAAGAACTCGGTAGGCAAGATTGCGTCCTGCGGATGGCCGATGCCGAAGTCGACCACATCGGCCGGCGCCCACGCCTGGGTGGTCTGCGCAATGAGTGCTGCCCGATGAGCCGGGTCGAGAGCTATTTCGGGTCCAGTTCCAACGACAAGCTGTTCATGCAGTAGCGCTGGCCGGTGGGGTTGGGGCCGTCGGGGAAGCGATGACCGAGGTGCGAACCACACTTCTTGCACACCACTTCCTCGCGGACCAT
>JAYTKG010000215.1:0-2898 GCA_043730435.1 Acidimicrobiia bacterium
TTACTTGTAGGAGCGGACGGCGAGGTGGACGGCTTCGAATTCGAGAGCCTCTTTGTGCAGCACTTCGGCTTTGCCGTCGCCCGCGAACTCGTACGCCGACACGTGTGCGAAGTTCTCATCGTCACGCTTGGCTTCGCCGTCTTCGTACTGGTGCTCGGCGCGGAAGTGGCCGCCGCAGCTCTCTTCACGATCAAGTGCGTCCTTGCACATAAGCGTACCGAGCTGGAAGAAGTCGTCGACACGGCCAGCCTTTTCAAGCGACTGGTTCAGCGTGCCAGCTGTGCCGGGAATGTTCATGTTTGCCTTGAACTCGGCGTGCAGCGCAGGAAGTTCGGACAGCGCCTTTTCAAGGCCGACTCGAGTGCGTTCCATACCACAGTAGTCCCACATGATCTTGCCGAGTTCTCGGTGGTAGTAGTCAACCGACTTGGTGCCCTTGACCGCAAGGAAGCCGTCGTAACGGGCCTTGGCGTCTGCTTCAACCTGCTTGAAGGCCGCGTGATCGGTCGGCAGCGGCTTCTCGGAAAGCCGCCCAGCCAGACCGTTGGCCAGCGTGGCCGGTAGCACGAAGTATCCATCGGACAGGCCCTGCATGAGCGCCGACGCACCCAAACGGTTCGCGCCGTGGTCGGAGAAGTTGGCTTCACCTGCGGCGTACAGATTGGGGATGGTGGTCTGCAGTTCGTAGTCAACCCACAGGCCGCCCATCGTGTAGTGCACGGCTGGGTAGATACGCATGGGAACCTTGTATGGGTTCTCATCGGTGATGCGGTCGTACATCTCGAACAGGTTGCCGTAGCGCTCGCGAATGACGTTCTCACCGAGACGACCGATGGACGGACCAAAGTCGAGGTATACGCCATTCTTCAGTGGCCCGACACCCATGCCCTTGTCACACTCCACCTTGGCGGCGCGGCTGGCGATGTCACGAGGTGCGAGGTTGCCGAACGACGGGTAGCGACGCTCGAGGTAGTAGTCCCGATCTTCCTCGGGGATCTGGTCGGGCGATCGAGGATCATCCATCTTCTTCGGCACCCAGATACGGCCGTCGTTGCGAAGTGACTCGGACATCAGCGTGAGCTTCGACTGAAACTCGTCAGACTGCGGAATACAGGTCGGATGTATCTGCGTGTAGCACGGATTGGCGAAGTACGCGCCCTTGCGATGCGCTCGCCACGCAGCCGTCACGTTGCAGGCCATAGCGTTGGTGGACAGGAAGTACACGTTCGAATAGCCACCGGTAGCCAGGATGGTGGCATGCGCCGAATGGCTCTCGATCTGGCCATTCACCAGGTCTCGTGTGGTGATACCGGCACACGCGCCATCGTGGGTGACCACGTCGATCAGCTCGGAACGGTTGTAGAGCTTCACGTTACCCAGACCGACCTGGCGGGCCAGTGCCTGGTAGGCCCCGAGCAAGAGCTGCTGACCAGTCTGACCACGGGCATAGAACGTGCGGCTGACCTGGGCACCGCCGAAAGAACGATTGTCGAGCAGGCCTCCGTACTCGCGGGCAAATGGCACGCCTTGAGCTACGCACTGGTCGATGATCTGCACCGACGCTTCAGCCAGGCGATGCACGTTGGATTCACGAGAGCGGAAGTCGCCGCCCTTGATGGTGTCGTAGAACAAACGGTGGACACTGTCACCGTCACCGCGATAGTTCTTGGCGCCGTTGATCCCGCCTTGGGCCGCAATGGAGTGGGCGCGACGGGGCGAGTCATGGAAGGTGAACGCCTTCACTTGATAACCCATCTCGCCGAGCGTTGCCGCCGCAGAGGCACCGGCCAGACCGGTGCCGACCACGATGATTTCGTACTTGCGCCGGTTGGCAGGGTTTACCAGTTTGGCGTCAGCCTTGTAGTTCTCCCAACGGTCAGCCATCGGACCGGACGGGACCTTGGACTCGAACATGATCAAACCGCCTTATCGAGGATGCGGAAAAGCCAGGCGAACACGAAGCTGAGGTTGCCGAGGACAATCACGGCAGCGAAGCCGGTTGCAAAGAGACGACGGAAGCGGTTGAACCGCGGGTTGTTGATACCGAGGCTTTGGAACAAGCTCCAAGCACCGTGGAACAAATGCACGCCGAGCGCCACGTTGCCGACGATGTAAATCAGCGCAACCGGAAAGTACGACAGGCTGGCCCCGACGTTTCGGTAGACCTCGCCTCGCACGTAGCCCTTGTTGAGCCAGCCCCACGTGAGGTCGGCGAGGTGCCACATAAGGAAGAGAGCGAAGATGACGCCCGTGTAACGCATCGTGCGACTGGCGAAATTGGCCGCAATGTAGTCGCGCTTCGATTGGTACTTCACCGGACGGGCTTTCCGGTTCATCACGGTCAGGGCATACGCCGACTGGATGTGGAGGGCGAAAGCGCCGATAAGACCAAGGCGGAGCAGCCACAGGGTGACCGTGCGGGGAAGAATCGGCACCAGCAGGTTACGAAGAAACTCGCCGTACACATCGAGGTCGTAGCGGCCATCGGGCAATTTGCCGAGGTACATCTTGAGGTTGCCGATCATGTGAAAAAACACGAAACCCATGAGCATGAGCCCCGTTATGGCCATGATCCACTTCTTGGCCACCGCTGATCGATAGAACTCAACCAGGAACGGTGCCTTCTTGCGGTCGGGCCGCGCGGCAGTGCCGGTAACCGGACCGCGTTTCATTACTTGAGCCATCAGCGTGATGCCCTTCTCGTCTCCGCGTTCAACGCCACATGTCGAAAGGTAGCTCCAATTCGCTTGACGAACGAACTTCGCATACCTCCCGCGAGAACGCAGAGTTTTCGCGAATGGCTCCGGGTTCCCTAGTATCCCGTCCAGCAATTTCACCCATGAGTCGCGCCCGGCGGGCGCGCTCCGTATCGACACCCCGGGGGGCAACACCGGTGAC
>JAYTKG010000216.1:0-1595 GCA_043730435.1 Acidimicrobiia bacterium
TGACCGTCGCTAAAGCGCACCGAGAGCACATTGGCTGTTTGCACGGCGACGTCCACCCGTAGATCGTGGGGCAGAGAATGAAAATTGAGCAGCCGCGCCCCGGTTATTGGCTCGAACTGTGAAGGCTCCGGGCTTCGCTCACGCAACCATAAGGCCGGCAATTCGTGCGCGACACTGCCGACCCGCAGCAATAGCTTTACTCCAATTCCCCCAATTGAGACCTTCATTCCGGCATGAGATTAGATCGTCCAGGTCAGAGCGGCGGAACTCAACCCGTCGATCAACGCTTGGGTGTGGGGCGTATGACCGGGACCGGCCCAATTATCCCAGATCGGGCTGGCCCCACGGACTCTCGGCGGCAACTCGATCTGCACGCCCTGGCACTTGGGAAGGTTGACCGGATTTGATGGATGTTGGCCGCGCAGGTCCGCAGGGATCTCGTCTAGGTCGTGGCGAATCTCGTATTCAGGAAGGACGTCGCGCAAGTGGGTGGCGACATGATCTGCCAATTCACGATTGCGGCCGCCGAGCAGCAGACTCTGCCACAGGCCGTGTCGGCCATAGCCGTGCAAGGTGATGACGACCTCGACGTGGCTGAGGAACGAGGTCAGACTCGGTGACACGGCGGGGTCAATGCGGTGCGACGGAATGTGTCGGCGTAGCTCGGCTGGCTGAAGCACGGCGTAATAGCTGGCATTGGCCTGCTCGGCTACCTCGCGCGCGATCACGTCGGTCATTTCTTCCAACCCGCCACCGTGAAAGGCCATCAAACCAAACGACGACCGAAGCTCGCACTCTTCGATGACCCCGTCGGTTGCGAGTAGTTGGGCGAACGGGCTCACCGGCAGATCACGATCATTTGGTGATCAGAGTGTCTTTGATGGTCTGGCGCAGCGTGTCGGCGCTGAGCTCGATACCCTTCTGCGCGACGATCGTGCCATTGGTTCGGACGAAGATCGTGTAGGGCAAACCCGTGATGCCGAGTGCCCTGACAAACTCACCGTTCAGGTCGGCCAACAGTTCATAGGCAACGCCGCGCGAATGGGCGAACTCTATGGCAATGTCATCGTTGGCGAATTGATTCACACCAATAAATCGGACGGTGTCACCAAACTCTTGGTGCAGTTCGGCAAATACCGGCAGTTCGCGCTTACACGCGGCGCAGATGGTGGACCACACATTGATGACCAGTGGCTGACCGAGAAGATCGGTGGTGGAAACGGCATTGCCGAGCAGATCAGTCAGATTCACCGCCGGAAGTGGGGTGCCTGCAACCACTTCGTTGGTGGGAATTCCCGGCTGGGCCAGCCCGACGTTTGAACTCAAGGTAACCGTGTCGTCGGCGTTAAGGCGATTGTCGTGGGAGCGACTGACGAAGTAGGCCCCAACGATGGTGATGACCAGTGCACTTGCCATGGAAATCGCCAGCGCTCGACGGTTCACGGCCATGGTGCCACGCTACCGAAGTCCCTCTGAGAATCGGGCTGCCACGGGCGAAACGGGCGAGAACCATTGACCCGTCCGAAACCTTGCCCGGGACGGACCGGCAACTTCAACCCAAGGGTGAGTCGCCGAGTCCGTCCCAGCCAGGACAG
>JAYTKG010000217.1:0-8788 GCA_043730435.1 Acidimicrobiia bacterium
AGGGTAAAGTTCATCGAAGATGCCTCGGAGAATTTTGTGGGAGCGTCCGCATACGCTCGCCTGATCTCATCGGCAGATTGGTCTCGATCTTGAGAAGACCAAGCGCTAAAACTTGAACAAACTGTGGTGTCCTGTCTACGGGCGAGCGACGTTCAGACTTGAACGGATGCGGCGATCGATTCGGCTCGTAGGCGTCTACGTGCGGCCCAGTCGGCCTCAATCTCGAAGCCAATGTGATGATACGCGCCCCAGTGGCCCCGACCGCGAAGCCTTCCGACGGCGTAGTCCCGCAGGTAACGGGCCCCAAAACCAACCACGCCAAGCTCCACCCATTGATGTACGTGGGTGAGCTCGTGGTAGATCAGGTAGCGCGAATCCTCAGAGCCCTTGCGCATCAAGATGACGCGACCGAGCGTGATGGCATCGGATCCCTTGGGAACCGGCGCGCCAATGACCACGGTGTAGCCGTCGGCGCGCTGCAGCCGCATCAGAACAGCCGGTTGGTGAACTTGCGCCGGTAGCCGGCGGTGCGTTCGTCGTCGGGACCCATGACTTCCAAAATATCGAGGTACTGCTGCCGGGCAACCTCATCGTCTTTGACCGAGTGCAGCAGCGCCGCCAGTTCCGTGTCGTAGTTGTCGACCGGGCTGGTTGAGAGTCTTGCACGGGCCGCGATCTGCCGTACCTCGTCAGTCTCGGGGATGCGGGCCAGTAGGTCGAGCGCTTCCTGATTGCGGCCGGCGGTGACCAGTAGGTCGGCAAGCTTTATGACGGCTTCGGACTGGCCGGGGTCTTCAGCCAAAATCTTGTTGAGACTTTCCTCGTCACCGGCGTCGAGCAGTTCTTGCACCTGCAACAGTTCGGCGCTCGGCAGCAGACGGTCGACAAACTCCTTCACCATGTGCTCGGGTTGAGCGCCAAGGAAACCATCGATCGGTTGTCCGTCTTTCAGCGCAACCACCAGCGGGATGGACTGCACACCGAACGCTTGGGCGATGCCTGGATTCTCATCGATGTTGACCTTCACCAGTTCCACCTGACCGCCGGTGGCGTCGATCACCTTTTCGATAATCGGGCCGAGCGTGCGGCAGGGGCCGCACCACGGCGCCCACAAATCAACCACAACCGGGATCTGGGACGAGCGATCGATAACCGCTGTTTGGAAATCTGCGTCGGTGACATCAAGCGACATGCAGGAAGCTTACCGAACAAATGTGTTGATCAGCGGTTCACCGTCTCGGCCCATTGCATGCGCGAAGGTCCGGTTCAGGCGATACTTTGGTTCGTTATGAAGCAAGTGCGGAGCCAATGACTGAGTCCTACGAAGTACATGAGCACCCCGAACTGCATGAGCCGGTGCTGGTCGTGATGCTGCAGGGCTGGATTGACGCAGGCAACGCTGCGGCCAACGCCATGACCGTCCTCGACTCCCAACTATCGGCCCGGTTGGTCGCCAGCTTCCACCCCGACAAGTTCATCGACCATCGCGCCCGACGGCCGGTTCTGCAGATCCGAGACGGCGTCAACGTCGGCTTGCAATGGCCCGAGATCGTGCTGAAGGCCGGCAAGGACCCTGAGGGCCGCGATGCGCTGCTACTCATGGGCGCAGAACCCGACATGAACTGGCACGCGTTCTGTGACGCCACGGTCGAGCTCGCGGCGCAGTTCGAGGTCAGCATGATGGTCGGGCTGGGGGCCTACCCCATAGCGGTACCGCACAGCCGTCCGTCGCGGTTGTCGGTCAGCGCGTCCAACGAAGAATTGGCCAAGCGAGCATCGTATTTTCGCAACTCGGTTGACGTGCCAGCGGGCATCAGCGCGGCGCTAGAAGAGGCGCTGGCCGCCTCCGGCATTCCGACGATCGGCCTGTGGGCGCAGATTCCGCATTACATCTCGGCGTCGCCCTACCCTGGGGGCTCGGCGGCGCTGCTGGGTGGGCTGGCCGAAGTGGCCAATCTGGCGACGGACTGCACCTCCATCGAGGAGGAAGCCGCCACCTTGCGGCGGTGGCTCGATGAAAAAGTGTCGACCAACAACGAGCACGTTGCCATGGTGCGCCAACTCGAGGAGGCGTGGGACGCAGAGATTGCGCCCACGCCTTCGCTGATTGATAACGGTCCGCTGCCGTCAGGTGACGAACTCGCCGCCGAGCTTGAGCGCTTCCTGCGCGAGCAAGGCTGACGGCACCGTTCATGGCGGAGGTGAACGGCCACATTTCCACCTCGGGCTATCTTGCAAGTCGTTTTCCCGCCGAGGCAGGAAACGGGTCACGCACCAACGTTGTAACCACGCCGGGTTTGGCCGTAGAGCCAGGTGATCGTCTCGACGTAGTCCGTCGAGCCACCGGCAGGTGGAATCAGAGTGTGGTGTGGCACGACGAGGCCCTGTTGTTGTTCTCCACCTCGCTGCCCGGAACCACGCCATTCAGTCGCGTGGAACGTATCGATCCCATCACGCTCGAAACCATCGTTGCGTCGCCCAATCTGGAGACCGGCGGACACATCTGGGAGGGTGGCTGCCTCGCTCATCGCAACGGTGACATTTATGTGGTGACCGGCTGCTTTCTGTACCGACTGAACGCTGCGCTTGAGGTGGTCGGCCACAAGGAGATGCCGACCACCCGACCCTACGACAGCATTTTCGCCATGGATGACGGCCGACTCATTGTGAAGGACATGCAGCCGAGTGGTACCACCAGCCGGTTCACCGTGGTGGACGCCGCAGACCTGTCGACGGTGATGGAACTGCCGATCCCCGAGGCCACGCTCGGCAAATGCTGCGTGTCGGGTGACGACATCTACGTGCCCGGTGATTACTCGATCTTTCGGTTCCGCTATCGCCGAAGCAAACTCTCCCGAGACACCTCGTGGACGGGGCGCTACCGCACCGGTAACGATGGGCACGGCCACTGCTCCGATCTGACCGTCAGCGGCGGCTATGTGTGGGTGCACGACAACGCTGACACCGACGAAATGGTGACGTTACTGCAGACCGATCCGGTCGGTTCGGTTGCGCCAGATGGCGCGTTCCATCAGTCGTTTCGCACCCCTTTTCGCCTGCATCGTTTCTCCACCGCCAACGCGTCTGACTACGTATCGATTGAGCCATTCATGTTTGCCGGATGGCCAGCGGCGGGGCCAACCTATGTGGCCGAACACGGAATTGTGCTCACGTTCGATTCGCTCAATGGCGGCCTGGCGGCTCACCGGGTTGCCGACGACGGATCAATGCGCGAGCTGTGGCAGATCCCCATCCGCACCCGGTGGCAGCCGCTGGTGTACGCCGACACGGCCGAAGTTTTGGTGGATGACGTGCTGCTCTTCGACGACGACAACATCGTGGTGCTTGACCTTTTCACCGGACGCCAAAAAGCCCGAGCACGCAGCGGCACTGCCCTGCCCAGTACGGGTCGCCCCACGCCGGGAGCCGGCCGCGACATGTACTACGTGTCCACGCCGTCCATCGCCCGAGTCGCTCTTATCCTCGGCCCCGGCTGGGCACCTCCGGCCGCTCTGACAGCGCTACCGCTGCCGCCCCCCGCCTGGTAGTCAATCGCGCTGTTTCGGTGACGGTCCGGCCGGGCCGCCAACGGCAACGATGTCTCGAATGGTGTCGTGGAAAATGGCGAGGGCATTCTCATGCCGTGGGCTGAGGAGGCCTTGCGTGTACGACCCACTTTCGAAGGCTCGCTGCACATATTCGCTGGCCCTCATGTCTTCGTCGGCCACCTCCTCTGAGGTCTTCACAATCGCGTCGACGTCGGGGGCATTCGCGTCGAAGAAGTACTCGAAGATCAGGTCGGTTTGACCAAGTCCGCGTGGCAACCACCGTTCGATCGAAAGTCCTCCGGGGAAGATGTCGATGGAAAAGTTGGGCCAGAAGTAGACCCAGACGCCGTCCCACAACGAACCGGCGTTACGTGGTTTCGCCAGGTGTACATTCCACCGACGATCCTCGTTGCACACGATCCGGTAGTCCTTCGCCATCACATCGCGGGACATGCCCGGATGGATATGCGGGACGTGATACCCCTCGAGGAAGTTGTCGGAGTACGTCTTCCAGTTGGTCTTCATTGAACGAACCGTGCGTGAATGAAACCGGTAGTTCTCGATGGGGTATTTCTCGCACACCGTCGGGAATTCACCGAAGTAGCCGGGTAGTGCATCGGTGTTCTTATCGAGGCAGACGAACACCATGCCGCGCCACACGTCCACGCGAATCATCTGCAGACCGAGACCGTCGGGAAGCTCAGCGCCAAAGCCCGGGGTGTTGCGCAACGCGCCATCAGAACCGAAGGCCCAGCCGTGATAACGGCAGACCAAGTTGGCCTGGCAACCGGGTCCGTCCCACATGATCGGTCCGGCGCGGTGCGGACAGATGTTGATGAAGGCGACGAGTTCACCTTCAGGGGAACGCCACACCACGATCGGCTGACCGGCGATCATCTCGCTCACGTAATCCCCGGTGTGCGCGAGTTCGAAATCAAAGCCGACCATCACCCACTCCTTCCCGAAGATCTCACGCTGTTCGACGGCATAGACCGCCGGGTCGAGATACCAGCTGGCAGGAAGCGTCGGAATCAGCTCGGGGGTGGACATCACCGCTCACCTTAGAGGCAGCGCCAACGCCGATGACCGGCGCGGTCGCCTCAGCAGCAAGTACCGTCCCGTTGTGTCCCCATCGCCTGGCCCAAACGTTTTGTTGATCACGCTCGACCAGTTTCGGGGAGATTGTCTGTCCGCCGCTGGTCACCCCGTGGTGAAAACGCCGAACCTTGATGCGCTGGCCGAGAACGGCGTGCGGTTCTCCCGTCACTACAGCCAGGCTGCGCCGTGCGGACCCGGCCGGGCTGCGCTCTACACGGGCACGTATCAGATGAACAACCGGGTCGTGGGCAACGGCACGCCGCTCGACCGACGCTTCACCAACGTGGCGTTGGAACTCAGCCGGGCTGGCTATCAGCCGGCGCTGTTCGGGTACACCGATGTCGCCTTTGACCCCCGTCTGACCAACGGACCCGACGACCCGCGCCTCAACGACTACGAGGGCGTGCTCGACGGCTTCACCCAGGTAGTTGACCTGTCCGACGACGTTTCGGCCTGGACCGACTGGTTAGCCACCATGGGCGTCACGGTGACAGAAACCGGGTGGCGAGTCATCGCTACCGAGTCGTCCCGCCCGGCCGACCTGAGCCTGTCTGCGTACACGACCGATGAGCTCAGCGACTGGATCGACTCGCAAAGTGCGCCGTGGTTCGCCCATGCGTCGTACCTGCGTCCCCATCCGCCCTACAACGCGGCCGGTCGCTTCTCAGCCATGTACGACGAGGACGCCCTGCCGCCGGTATTGCCTGCGCAACCCGATCTGCATCCGCTGGTGTCGGTCATGCTCGGCGACGTACGTTGCGTGCCCCCGACCAATCGGCCCTTCACCGAGTTGCAGGCTCAGTACTACGGCATGGTCAGTGAGGTTGATCACCAACTCGGCCGACTGTGGACAGCCATGCAACAGAACGGTTCGTGGGACAACACGCTCATCATCGTCACTGCCGATCACGGCGAACAGATGGGTGACCGAGGACTGCTCGGCAAGCTCGGGTTCTTCCCTGAGAGCTTCCACATTCCCGGCATCGTGCGAGACCCTCGACACCCGGTCGCATTCGGTTCGGTCGTTGATGAGGTCAGTGAGAACATCGACATCATGCCGACCATTCTCGAAGCGCTCGGCCTGCCCGTGCCCAGCCAATGCGACGGCTTTTCCCTCATGCCGTTCGTGCAAGGCAACAGGCCGCCGGTGTGGCGCGACGCGGCGCATCATGAGTTCGACTGGCGTGACGGCTTCCTCGGCGGCTCCATCGGGGAATGGCCGTGGGACCGCCGGTTGGAAGCGAACAACGTCGCCGCGTTGCATGACGCACAGGGCGCCTATGTCCACTTTGGCGATGGCTCGTCGCTCTGCTTCGACCTGGCGCTTGACCCTACGTGGCAGACGCTGCAGACCGACCCGGCGATTGTGCTGTCCTACGCGCAGCGCATGCTCACATGGCGCGCCACCCACACCGACCGCACCCTGGCCGACTTCCGTGCCCTCGGCGGCGGCCAAGGTCGCTGGCCCGCCAACGTCCCCTGGCGCGCCGTCTGATTCCCGTCGAATTTCACCCAGATGAAATCACGGGGGAAACAGAGCTGCAGTCAGACCGCGGAACTGGCGATCGATTCCAGCACCAGGTGGGGCGTGCCGTTGTCGAATGCTTCGGCCAAATCGACGGTGGCGGTGATGGACCATTCGCCGCTGTCCTCAGGGTCGACCAACTGTTGGCGCACGATCCATCGACCGGGCTCTTCGGTGATGGTGAACAGCGCGTTGGCCCGGGCGTCGGTGTCAATCGAGATCGAACCATGTTCGGCCCAGTACGGCGTGAGGGCGTTGGCCAATTGGTACGACGGCCATTCGGTGCGGGCACCGAGTTGGTCGTAGGCGTGGCGAGCCAACATTTCCACCCACGCGAACATTGCGGTACGAACCGCGGTGCGCCATGCACGCGGCGGACCAAGCGGTCCGGGCGCGGTCGGCGCCTCATACGTGACGACTGGTCCGCCCGAGAGCACCTGATACTCCTCTAGGAGGCTGGCGTCGGTGGCGCGAATGAGGTCACCCAGCCAGGTGACGACGTCTTCCACCATTGGCGTGTAGGCCTCATCGGCAAGTGACCGGTCGAGTGTGCGCCAGGCATCGCTCAGGTAGCGCAGCAACAAGCCTTCGGAACGTTCGATTTTGTAACGATGGATGAAGCCGCCGAACGTCTCGCCGCTCTCCAACATCTCGCGCACGATGCCCTTGGGTGACGGCCGCTCCTCGATCCACGGATGATGCTCCAGGTAGGTGGCGAAGCATCCTTCAATCAGCTCAGCCAGGGGCATCGGCCAGGTCACGCTGTCGAGCGCCGCTATGCGCGCTTCGTACTCGACACCCTCGGATTTGAGGCGGGCCAGCTCGATGCCACGGGCCAGATCTTTTTGGGCGAAGAGGATTTGGCGCGGGTCGTCTATCACGCTCTCTACCACGCTCACGATGTCGAGGTGATAGTTCGGGTCCTCATGGTCAAGGGTGGACATCACCTCGATGGCGAACGGGGTGAGCGGTGAGGCAAAACGCAGCGTCGAACGTTCATCGCTGCCGTCGACGAGCGAGCCGATCGTGACGCCGATGGTGCGGTTTTCGGCATCCCGAATGCGGGCCGCAACACCGGCCGCTTCGAGCGCTTTGTAGACGCGAATGGCCCGACGCAGATGGCGACGGCGCTTGGCCTCGGGGTCATGGTTCGTGCGCAGCAGTTCCTTCAATGCAACCGGCCCGTCGGGCCGCGAGAGCACCACCGCGAGCAGGTCGGGCGAGACTTTGAACCGAGATACGAGTGGCTCGGGCCGTGACGCCACCAGGCGCTCGAAGGTCTTTTCGTCGTAGTGCACGAAGCCCTTCGGCGGCGCCGACTTCGATACCTTGCGGCGAGCCTTCGGATCATCGCCGGCCTTGGCCAGCGCGCGCTCGTTGTCGATGATGTGCTCGGGCGCTTGGGCCCACACATGACCGTCGGGGTCGAAGCCCGGGCGACCGGCGCGGCCGGCCAGTTGGTGGAATTCGCGGGCCTGCAGCGTGCGGACGCGTTCGCCATCGAACTTGGTGAGCGCGGTCATTAGCACCGTTCGAATCGGGATGTTCACGCCCACGCCGAGCGTGTCGGTGCCGCAGATAACGGGCAGCAAACCCTCCCCCGCCAGGCGTTCCACCAGGCGGCGGTAGCGCGGCAACATACCGGCGTGATGCACGCCAACGCCGTTGCGCAGCAACCGGGCCAGCGTGACGCCGAAACCCTTGGCGAACTTTGTTTCGGCCAGCGCGGCCGCGATCGCCTCGCGCTGCGGACGGGTGGTGAGCGGCAGGCTCACCAGCGCGCTCGCTCGTTCGATGGCCGATGCCTGTGTGGAGTGCACGACGTACACCGGCCACAGTCCGGCTTCGACCGCGGCGGTCACGCTGTCGGCCACCGGCGTCATTCGCCACGCGTGATAGAGCGGCGTCGGCCGTGTTACTGCGGTCACTTCAGTGACGGGACGTCCGCTGCGTTCCTGCAGGTCGTTGGCGATGAACGTCATGTCGCCGAGCGTGGCCGACATCAACAGGAACTGGCAGTGCTTTCCCGACAGCAAGGGCACCTGCCACGCCCACCCGCGATCGTGATCGCCGTAGTAGTGAAACTCGTCCAGACAGGCGAAGCCCATGCCGCCTTCGGCTGGAGTGAGATCCCCGTCCCCCAGCGCCTGATGGGCGAACACTTCCGACGTGCACACCAGTACGGGGGCGTCCTGGTTGATTGACGCATCTCCCGTGGCCAGTCCGACGTTGTCGGAGCCGAGCAACTCGACCAGTTCAAAAAACTTCTCCGCCACCAGGGCCTTGATGGGTGCAGTCCATACCGCCCGTTCGCCTCGGTTGAGCGCCAGCAGGATTCCTGCCACGGCGACGAGCGATTTCCCCGACCCCGTTGGCGTCGCCAGCACCACGTGATCGCCGCCAGCCAGCGCCAGGCCCGCGTCCTCCTGATGCGGATACAGCGGCCGACCGCCCGTGGTCGCCCAGGTAGCGAACGCGTCCAACACATCGGATGGATCGGACCCCAGCGGGGGCATGAGGTCAATGAGCGCCATAACGGCACCCAGTCTGGCCGGATCCTGCGGGCTACGCTGGTTGCCATGGCCCAGACCGCGTTTTTGCACCCGTTCGCCAAGCC
>JAYTKG010000218.1:0-4757 GCA_043730435.1 Acidimicrobiia bacterium
CGCTATCGCAACCGCGCACGAACGCACTTGATACGAATCGAAGCCGGGCATGAGGCGCACGTAGATGTGCAGGCCTTTGCTGCCGGTGGTCTTCACGAAGCTGCGCACGCCCATCTCATCAAGGAGGGCCTTGGTATTCACTGCGGACTGGCGCACCTGATCGAACGTGGTGCCAGGTGTGGGGTCAAGATCGATGCGCAACTCGTCACACAACTCGGGCGTATCCCACTGAAACGGCCACGGATGAAAACCGAGACAACCAAGGTTCACGGCCCACATGACATGCGCCATATCGAGCAGCACCAGCGCATTGGACGACGTGCCGTTGGGCGTCATCACTTCGGTTGTCTGCAGCCAGTCTGGCGCACCAGCGGGTACCCGTTTTTGGAAGAATGACTTGCCCGCGGCGCCGTCGGGGTAGCGCTCCATCATGGTGGGGCGGCCTTGCATGGCTCGCAGGAAGGGGTCAGCGATAGCCAGATAGAACTCGGCCAGATCCCGTTTGGTCTCGCCATTGGTAGGAAACATCACCTTGTCGGGGCTGGACAAACGAACCGCGCGACCGTCGACCTCAAAGAGGTGTTCGAGCTTGTCGGGCATGATGGCGAGATTACTGGTAGCCGACCGCTGCGCGAGGTTCACAGAAAGTTCCCAGGCGCCAATCAGGCAACTTTGGGGGTTGAGGCGCTTGAATGGGCGCATGACGGTAGATGACCAGCATCCCATCGACTTCTTTGCGCCCGAGGCGCCCTATCCGGCATCTGCCTGGCCATCACCGAATCATGCGGCCAACCCGATGTCGTCGCCCGAGCCCCCGCCCGCACCGAAGAAGCGCAAAAGCATGGTGCCGTGGGCCGTCGTGGCGTTTCTGGTCGCGGCGTTGCTCGGGAGCCTGTTGGCCTACAACGTCAGCAAGGACTCGAGGCCCACCGCCAGCAAGGCGACATCCACCACGGTGGCGCCTGCGACCACGCCAACGACCCTCGCTCCGGCCAGGACGCCTTCCACAACAGGGAACGGCTCCGTCGCCACTGCGCCGCCGGCCACCGCACCCGGCGCCGGAAAGTTGGCCCCGTCCGGCACGCCGCTCGACATCCACGCCCTTATCGCCAAGGTCGGACCCTCGGTCGTGTCCATCGAAATCTTCCAGGGCGCCAATCGGGTAGCCGCCGGTTCCGGTGTGGTCGTTTCCGATGATGGCCTCATCGTCACCAATGCCCACGTGGTCAGCCTCGCCGACCAGTTCGGCCGCTCCCTGCGCAACCCATCCGTCAAGATCAGGCTCTCAGACGGCACGGAACGCACCGCCAAGATTCTTGGTACGCGGCCCGAGAACGACATCGCCCTGGTCAAGGTTGATGACACCGCCAGCCTGAAGGCCGCCGAGATCGGGAATTCCGATGCACTGCAGGTCGGCGATGATGTCGTCGCAATTGGGAATGCCCTCGATCTTGGAAACACACCCACCGTTACGAAGGGCATCATTTCGGCCAAGGATCGCGAGCTTGAGGTCGACGCCAACCTCACGCTTCGCGGGCTGCTGCAGACCGATGCGGCCATCAATCACGGCAACTCGGGTGGCGCGTTGGTGAACGCAAGCGGCCAGGTGATCGGCATCAATTCGGCTGGCATTCCTGATGCGCAGAACCTTGGCTTCGCCATTGCGTCAACGACGTTCCAGCCGCTCATCGAACAACTGAAGACGGCCCCGCCCGCAGCGGCCCGGCCGCGGCTGGGCGTCACGACCACCCCGTCCGTCGATGGTGTGGTCGTCAGCGGTGTCAATCCCAACTCCGGGGCAGAGGCGGCTGGCATCCAGGATGGCGACCTGATCGTGGCCGTCGATGGCAAGCCGATCGCCACCCCGGCCGAACTGGGCGATGCCATCAGCGCCCACAAGCCGGGCGACACCATCAAGATCACCTACGACCGCGGCGGCCAGAAGAAGAACGTTTCCGCCACACTTGGTTCTGCGTAAACCACCTTTAGTTATCCACTTTTCGTCCACCAAAAGTGGAGAACGCAGAGTTGATAGGTCTTTCGCCCTATTTTGTGTGAGGGCTTCGCCAGAACTCGGTGAGGATTGCGTAAACACATGGTTCCTCCCGAGCCGATAGCCCCATCACGCACCTACGTTCAATGAGTGCGGACAACCTGGTGGTGGAAAAGCGTAGGTCGCGCCCTTGGTGTGGTGCTTCTTGTCGCGCTCGGCGTGGCTCCGGCTTCGGCCGCAACCCTTGAACCGACAGCGGTGTCCGGCTGCGGCCCGTCACCACTCGCCCCGTCGTTTCTAGAGCCGTGGACGGCCCGGGCCGGGGGTATCGATGTGGGTATCTCGGTTGTGGATGTTGGTAGCGGTTGCACGTTCGGTTCGTTGACGAATGAACTATTTCTCACCGCCTCGATCGTGAAGCTGCAGATTATGGCCGGCGTGTTGCTGACACTGCAGGACGCAGACCAGCCCGTCAGCTACTACCTTGATGGGCTACTGAACAAAATGATCGGCGCCTCCGACAACGCGGCCGCCGATGACCTGACGAACTGGCTAGGCGGGCTCGGTGAGCTCCAGGCGATTGGCGAACGATTCGGTCTGGTTGATACCGACAACCTGTGGGCACGCGACTGGGGAGCCACGCTGACGACGGCCGCCGATCAAACGAAACTCATGACCGAACTGCTGGTACGGGGTGGGCCACTCTCGTCGGCCTCGCGTGCGGTCGCCCGGTCATACCTGAATGGCGTACAGGGCGATCAGCGCTGGGGTGTTGGTTCGGTCTCCGGTAACGGGGTGTCTGCGCTGGTGAAGAACGGTTGGTGGTACAACGAGCCGGGTGACAATGGAGTCACGTACGCATGGCGATTGAATTCGGTCGGGCTCATCGAAAGCTCGGACGGACGAGCCTGGTCGGTTGCCATTCTCGGGAATGAGTGGAGCACGCAATCCGACACGCATTTGATTGATGAGTTGGCGCAGCACATTGCCAATGTCGTGATGCCGTACCGGTCCGTCTCTAGGGTATCCGTGCCCACCCCGACCGACGTGCGGGCGGCGCTGGAACCAATGAAGCCAGTCCGACTCCTCGATACCCGTGACCGCCCCGTGCGTGGAGTCGCAAGTGGTTCGGTCATTGCGCTCGACGTTGCCAGCGGCGGTGTGGTTCCTGCGGCCGTTGCTCTCAACATCACCGCGGTCGACCCTGTCGATGCCGGCTTCCTCACCGTGTTCCCGACTGGGGTGTCGCGACCGGTTACCTCCAACCTCAACGTCACCCCCAAGCGCACCGTCGCCAACTTTGCCGTCACGCCGGTGAGCGCAGACGGCAAGGTCTCGGTGTACACCTTTGGGCGCACCGATATCATTGTTGACCTGGTCGGACGATGGATGCCGATCGACGGTCAGCCGGTGGCAGCCGGTCGCTTCCGACCGATCACTCCGGCCCGCGTGATCGACACCCGCTCGACCGCGTCGCGCCTGGATGCGGACGACACACGGTCGGTCAAGGTCGCTGGCGTCGGCGGTGTCCCGGCGGGAGCAACCGGAGTTGCTGTGTCGGTAACCATCACCGAGGCCACCGCCGATGGCTACTGGACGGTCTGGGGTTCTAATTCACCCAAGCCCCAAACGTCGAACGTGAATGTGCGTCGCAATGACACCATTGCCAACACCTCCATTGTCACCCCGGGCGCCGACGGGAACATCGAGATCTACAGCCAATCGGGCGGGCACGTCATCGTGGATGTGGTGGGCTGGTACACCGGAGAAGACGACGCTGCCGGCACTGATGGTCTGCTCGCTCCACTTGCGGCACCGATACGCATCGTCGATTCTCGTTCGTCGGTCGGTGCCAACCGACTCTCATCGGGTCGCACCGCCGTCACCATCGGTTCTGGGTCCGGATTCGTTGGCAACCTCACCTGGTTGAACGCCCGGGACATCGGCTTCATCACGGTGTGGCCCGCCGGTGGTGCTGAGCCGAACACCTCGGTCGCCAACCCCGACCCGAACCTGGGGGAGGCATTCGCCAACGCACTGCTCATGGGCAACGGCAGCGACGGCGAGATCAACGTCACCTCGTCCAAGCCGGTCGATCTCCTTATCGACGTGTCGGCCATCTTTACGTAGAGAGCGCGGCGAGCACGGCCTTCATCTTGATGATCTCCTTGCTCTGCACCGTTGCCACATTGGCCGCGATGGCTTTGGCCTTGGCATCTGATCCGGTAGCAACCTCGGACGTGGCCATGGCGACTGCACCTTCGTGATGGATGATCATCTGCTTGAGCCACGCCCTGTCGAAGGCCCGACCGTTTAAGGCGGCGAGAGCGTCCTCCTCAGCGGGCGTCAGCATGCCGTGCGCATGGCCCGATACGGTTGCTTTCCACGAGGCGGCCATGGCGCTGAGTTGATCGAACTCGGCCTGCTGGTAACGACCCATGGTGAAACCGAACTCGCGAACGCGCACGTCGTCGGCCTTCTCCAACGCCATATCGGCCATGCGCACACCGAGCGCATGATGCGGCGTCATGTCGGCGACGAACGTTTTGTCGGCAGCGGTGGCGGACGAGGCGCCGCATCCGACCAGCGCCCAGAGGGTGGCTGCAACCAGCCACGCCCTCACGACGCGGCAGCGCGCTTGCCGGCGATGACGCCCGCCACGACCCGCCAGCCAACGAGGCCCAGGCCGAGGAACAGTGTGGCCACAATGACGAACGCGGTCGCGGTGCCGTTGTGAAACACGACCCGTCGCAGCAACAGACCC
>JAYTKG010000219.1:0-8786 GCA_043730435.1 Acidimicrobiia bacterium
TCGAGCGCGGGTGTGGGTGTCGCTGCCGCCGCGACCGGGGGCGTGGGCCGACAACTCCGGAAGCGGTTCGCTATATCGACGGCCCGGTCGGGCGTTGCCGTACCTACTCCGGCCTCACCCGCCGCGCCTATGCCTGCAGGCGCGTCGCTTGGCATCAACGGCGTGGCACCGTTCACCACCGCCAATGCTGCGTTTTATCGAATCGACACCACGTTGGTGACCCCGCAGGTAGACCCCGCCACGTGGAGGCTTCGCATCCACGGCCTCGTCAACAAGGAAATCACGCTCACCTACGCCGACCTGCTGAAACGCCCGCTACGGGAGCGGGACATCACGATGATCTGCGTGTCGAACGAGGTCGGCGGCGAGTTAGCCGGTACGGCGCGCTGGCTCGGTGTACCGCTCATGGACGTACTGAAGGAAGCGGGCGTGAAATCGTCGGCCAACCAAATGGTGAGCCGCTCTGTCGATGGCTGGACGTGTGGGACACCGGTTGCCAATGTGATGGACGGCCGCGACGCCATGATCGTTATCGGCATGAACGGCGAGCCACTCCCGATCGCCCACGGGTTCCCCGCTCGACTGGTCGTCCCCGGACTCTACGGATACGTCTCGGCGACGAAATGGGTGACCGACATCGAGCTGACGACGTTCGACGCGTTCGACGCCTACTGGGCAAAACGCGGTTGGGCGAAGGAAGCACCAATCAAGACAATGGCTCGTATCGACACGCCCAAGGGTCTCTCTCGCTCGGCACCGGGCAAGGCCGTCATTGCGGGCGTCGCATGGGCCATCCATCGGACCGTGACGAAGGTCGAAGTGCAGATTGACGGTGGCGAGTGGCAGCAGGCAACGCTGGGGCAAACGCCGACCGCCGATACGTGGGTGCAGTGGAAACTCGACTGGGATGCCACGCCCGGCAACCACACCATCGTGTGCCGCGCTACTGACGGAACCGGAACTGTGCAGACAGCCGACCGGGCCAAACCCATTCCCAACGGTGCCTCCGGATGGCACACCATCGTCGTTTTCAAAGAATAGTTGCAAGTGCAACCATGTTTGTTTCGGTCGAGAGATCCACTTTCGTCGTGGCACCGAACCATTGACAGCATCACTCGTCAAACAGTTTCTCCACTTGACCCGGCCCCCCAAAGGAATCAAAAAAATGAAGTCAACTCGTGTTTCTCTGATCAGTCTGGCCGTCGGCCTCTCCATCGTGGGAGCAGCCTGCGGTAGCAGTACCGATTCGGCCACCACCGTGGCACCAGCGGCTACCACGGCTGCCCCTGCGGCCACTACCGCGGCTCCGGTCACAACGGCCGCCGCCATGGCCGACGCCATGATGAAGCCCACCGGCGCAGCCTGTTCGGCAGTGCCGGCAACGGGCTCGGGAAGCTTTGACGGCATGGCCAAAGACCCGGCCGCCACTGCTGCATCCAACAACCCCTTGCTCTCGACTTTGGTCGCTGCCGTGAAGGCCGCCGGCTTGGTGGACACGCTCAACGGGCCCGGTCCGTTCACCATCTTTGCCCCGGTCAACGACGCCTTTGCCAAGATCCCCAAGGAGACGCTCGACAAGTTGCTGGCCGACCCGAAGGGTGATCTCACCAAGATCCTTACCCTGCACGTCGTAGCCGGCAAGATGGACGCCGACGCCCTCGTGAAGGCTGGCACGGTGAAGTCGCTGAATGGCGCCGACCTGAAGATCGCCAAGGACGGCGACATGGTCAAGATCAACGGCAGCGCCTCGGTCATCTGCGGCAACGTGACGACAAGTAACGCCGTCGTTCACATCATCGACACTGTGCTCACGCCGGCATAGCAAACCTCCGGGCGGGAGGGCACTCGGGCTTCGGCTCGGGTGCCCTTTGGTCGTTTTGTCGAAATCTCGCGTGCTCGACAGGCCCCCTTGGTCGTCAGAGACGCCAGGCTCGGCCTTCAGCCGACGGCGAGCGGTTTGCGTGTCAGTTTGATTGGTTTGGAGTGATCGTGCGACGGCGCAGGCCGGGCATCGGCTGGGGTGGGGGCGAGGGTGTCGAGGCCGTAGCCGTTCACGCACTCGGGGTCGGGCCCATCGAGCGGCAGACCGGTGAAGAACTTGGCCGCCATGCAGCCGCCTTGGCAGGCGTCGTACTGGCCACATGCGCTGCAGGCTCCGGCCGATTCTGGCTCGCGAAGCGACAAAAACAGGTCACTGTCTTTCCACACGCCAGCGAAGCCGCCCTTGTCACGCACGCTGCCGGCTTTGAACTGGTCGTGCAGCACGAACGGGCATGCGTACACATCACCGATCGGGTCAATGAGGCACACGATTCGCCCGGCGCCGCACATGTTCAGACCGGGAAGGGACTCGCCGAGCGCGTTCAGGTGAAAGAACGAATCACCCGTCAGCACGTTCTCACCGTGGGCCAGGAGCCAGTTGTAGATCTGCCGCTGCTGGGCGTTGGTGGGGTGCAGATCGTGCCAGCTTTCGGCCCCGCGGCCGGACGGACGAAGGCGGGTGACCCGGAGTTGTGCGCCGTAGTGATCGGCCAGCGCCTTGAACTGATCGAGCTGATCGACGTTGTGGCGGGTAACAACGATGGAGATTTTGAACGGCCCGAAGTTGGCCGCCTTCAAGTGCTCCATCGCCCGGATAGCGGTGTCGTACGAACCCACACCCCGCACCGCGTCGTTGGTGGCGGCATCAATGCCGTCGAGCGAAATCTGAATATCGAGGTAGTCCATGGCCGCGAACCGCTTGGCCTTTTCAGCGTCGATGAACGCGCCGTTGGTGGAAAACTTCACGCCGACGTTCTTGCTGATTGCATAATCAACTAACTCGAGGAAGTCGCGGCGGATCATCGGCTCACCGCCGCCAATGTTGATGTAGAAAACTTGCAGCCGGTTCAGCTCATCGATGACGGCTTTGGCTTCGTCGGTGGTGAGTTCACGGTCGTCACGCTGGCCCGACGACGACAAGCAATGCACGCACGCCAGGTTGCAGGCGTAGGTGAGTTCCCACGTGAGACAGATGGGGGCGTCGAGGCCTTCTTTGAGTTGGCCGACGAGATGGTTAGCGCTCACGGATGATCTCTGATTCTGCAAGGCCCGATAGGGCAGTAAGAAAGGTGGGCCACCGCTTCGCAGCAATGCCGCATGACGTCAGCGTGTCGGCAACGGTGTCGTGAACGCTTAGCTCTCGCACGACGGAAACCATCTCGGGCTTGCGAAGAAAGACGAGCCGACGAGTGCCGTAGTGATAGACGAGCGCGCCGAACGGCTCGGGCCGTAGGGCTGCCTGCGGGTGGATTTCGTAAGCAGCGTCAAGCAAGACGGTCATCAACGTCCCCGCGTGTCAGTAGACGCCGCACATACCGTCGATAGAGATCTCCTCGACCAACAATTCGTCCTCGATCAATTCGTCGGTCTCTTCAGCGATAACGATGCCGTCTTCTTCCATGCGTCGCATCCTACCGCCGGTCGTTGCTGCGAGCGAAGGACCGTCCAACTTCTGTATTTCGACCAAGGTGTGACCGAGGTAACACGTGGCCGGGAACCCGATTAGGGTAACGAAATCTCAAATCCCCTCGCCGAGGGGCTAACCGAACTGGGGATGTCGCATGAAGACCAAAGCCGCCATTTGTTGGGAAGTAGGGAAGGATTGGAGCGTTGAGGAGATAGAGCTCGACGAGCCAAAGGTTGGCGAAGTACTGGTGAAGATGGCAGCGTCGGGCATGTGCCACTCCGACGAGCACGTGCTCACCGGTGACCTGCCGTTCGCCGTGCCCACCATTGGTGGCCACGAGGGTGCAGGTATCGTTGAGAAGGTCGGTTCGGGCGTTAGCTGGTTGAAGCCAGGCGATCACGTCGTGTTCGGGTTCATCGCCGCGTGCGGTCGCTGCCACAGCTGCGCCACCGGCCACTCCAACCTGTGTGACATGGGCGCGCACCTCGGCATGGGTATGCAGATTGCCGACAGCACCTCCCGCCATCATGCCCAGGGCAAGGACCTGTCACTCATGTGCAACCTCGGCACGTTTGCCCACCACACCGTGGTGAACGAGGCGAACTGCATCAAGATCGATGACGACATGCCGCTCGACAAGGCCTGCCTGCTCGGCTGCGGCGTGGTGACGGGCTGGGGCTCGTCGGTGTACGGGGGCCAGGTGAAACCCGGTGACACCGTGGTGGTCGTCGGCGTGGGTGGCATCGGCGCCAATGCGGTGCAGGGTGCCAGGCTCGCCGGTGCCAAGCGCATCATCGCCATCGACCCAGTGGAGTTCAAGCGTGAGTCAGCAATGCAGCTCGGTGCCACCCACACCGCTTCTTCCATGGAAGAAGCGCACCAAATGGTGACCGACCTCACGTGGGGCACCATGGCCAATCAGGTCATCATGACGATGGGTGTCGGTCACGCCGAAATGATGCCGCAGGCAATGGCGCTGCTCGGCAAGCGCGGTCGCGCCGTTGTCACCAACCTGCACGCGGTCACCGACGGCATGGGTGCCATCAGCTTCCTCGACATGACGCTGTATGAGAAGCAGATCGTCGGCTCACTGTTTGGTTCGGGCAATCCGCGTGCGGACATTCCGGCCCTCATCAGCCTCTACCGTGAGGGTCAGCTCAAGCTCGACGAACTCATCACCAAGACCTACACGCTCGACCAGGTCAACGACGGCTACCAGGACATGCGCGACGGCAAGAACATCCGCGGCGTCATGGTGTACAACCACTGACCTGTCGCCGGTGGTCGTAACCTGACGGAGATGTCCGGCGCTCGTCTCTCCCATGATGCAGAGAGGCGAGCGCCGTCATCGTTTTGGCCGGTCGTGATGACGGTGGGCGTGTTAGTCGTTTCCAACGTCGTGTCGAACCGTCTGCTGCCGGGCTGGGCGTACGTGCCATGGAACGCGTCGATCGCCGTACTGCTGGTCGCCTTGGCTCGCCGAGTGGATCATCTGCTGAGAATCGACATCGGCATCGCCAACGTGCGACACGGACTGAAAATCGGCGTCATCCTGATGGCGGCTGTGCTGGCTGTCTACCTGGTGTCGTGGGCTCTTCCGGCGACGCACGGTCTGTTCAAAGATCGTCGGGTAGGAGAGCGCAGCGCAGTGGGGATGCTCTACGAAGTGTTCCTTCGCATCCCCTTCGGCACAGTGCTGCTGGAGGAGGTCGCGTTCCGAGGCGTGTTGCTCGGCCAGCTCGGGTCCCGCCTGCACTGGCGGGTCGGCCTGCTTGTGTCGTCGCTGTTGTTTGGTCTGTGGCATGTGCTACCCGCCTGGGCCATAAACACGGTCAACCCTGTGCTTCGCTCATCAGGCGTGAGCCGTCCGCTGGCGGTGCTGGGAGCGGTGTTGAGTACCGGGTTTGCCGGACTGTTCATGGGCTGGATCCGCATTCGCGCCCGAAGCCTGCTGGCCCCCGTCATGCTCCACATCGCCACCAACAGCTTCGGCTTCGCCGTCGCCTGGCTGGTAGTGAGACGAGGCGGCTGAGAAACTAGGAGCGTGTGGCTTCCATGGCAGATAGCGGTTGGGCTGGCCGTGGCGCTGGCCGGGTTGAGCTATGTGCCTCAGCCGTGGAAGATCAAGCCGATCGCCCGAGAAGCCGCCATCATTCTGGCCCTCTATGCGCTGTGGATTCGGGCCGGGGAGTTTGAGCCGTTCGGTGTAAAGGGCGGGCTCGAACGGGGACTCCAGGTGTGGAACGCCGAGCGTTGGCTGCACCTGCCGAGCGAGTTGTGGCTGCAGAAGCAGATCCTGCCCCACGGCTGGCTGGTGCAGGCTTCCAACATCTATTACGCAGCCGCGCATGTACCCGGCGCGATCGCGATGTTGGTGTTCCTGTTCTTCCGTCATCGCCATCACTACCGCGTGGTTCGCACCACGCTTGCGGGTGTGACGGCGATCAGTCTGTTCATGCACTACACCCCGGTCGCACCGCCGCGGCTTTACCCGCAGCTCGGGTTCGTCGACACGGCCATCCAGTACAACCAATCGGTCTACGGGAACTTCGGCGCTGGCGTCTCCACGCAACTTGCCGCCATGCCCTCGCTCCATGTCGCATGGGCGGTGCTGGTAGGCGTGGCAGTCTTCGCACTGGAAAAGACGCGCTGGCGATGGGTGGCGATCGGTCACATGTTGCTGACCATTTTTGTAGTGACCGACACGGCCAATCACTGGTGGCTCGACGGCGTGGTTGGCGGAGCATTGCTGGTCCCGGCCTTCCTTGTCGCCCGATTCATCCATCGGCGGCAACGGATAATTACGCCGCAGCCTGAGCCTGCTTCTTTGCTAGTGGAGACCGGCCAAACAACCAGGTGATCGGCAGCATCGCGTGCAGCGGGCCAACCTAAGCTTGGAGGAAGTCATGATCACTACCGAGTTTCAGTACAGAAACACCAAGGCCCTGCTCGCCGAGTTCGAAGCGAGGATTGACACATTGGACGCAACTGCCGCGGCTCCGCGGCCCAAGCTCCGAGGCTGTTGTCATCCTTCGAGCTGAAGCATGGCGATTGCGGCTGGAGCAGCGTCTGGATTCGGCGGTTGCGATGGAGGCTGCAGCACTTTCTGGTGAGGGCTACTTGTCGGGGCCCACCGCTTCGCTTGCTCGCTCTTGGGACACGCTCGCGGCAATCGAGAACGGTGATGCAGTCGACACAGTGCATAGGTACGTGATGGCTGTCCGGTATACACCAGTCGAGGACTTCGGTGAGCTCCTCGACAGGATCGAGAATTGCATTGGTTTTGTATCGCTGCGAGGTGTGGATGCTGGGAGGCTTCGGGCGCATGTGTGGCCGCTCCTCACAGAAGCGCTCGCTCGTGCGGCACTTGCCGAGCCCTTGCGAAGCAGCAGCGTTGCATGGCGGCTGGCTCGTTTCGATGGCGAGTCACCCGCCGAGCCTGGTAGGTCCACTCACGTGTGGGTTCTCGATGGCAAACCGCCGACAGCCCTCATCGAAACGGCTAACACTGTTACGCCAATTGCGCTACCCGACGTCGATTATGGATACCTATTGCGGGAACTGGTCGGCAAACACGCTGAAGAGTATGACGTGATCCACCAGGTCGACGGCCTTCGCAAGGAACTCGGCCGACAGTTCAGACCCCTCTGCGAGGCGCTTGCCAGCCTCTCTGCGCCGGTGACAATTCACGCCTTCGGCGTCTTGAAGCACGTTCCTTACGCTGCACTAACAGGAAGCGGTTCGATCCTCGCTGTGCGACCGCACCTGACCATCGCGCCACGCCGCGCCAGTCAACGCTGTCCGGAGACAGTGGCCGTAGCGGCGGTCACCCGGCTCATCGTGCATGATCGGCAGCTGACGGTACCAAAGCTGGCCCTGGCGGGCGCCACGCACGTCGTTCCGTTCGACTCCAGGAAGCCGTCGGAAGATCCCGGAGCTGAGTATGACGATGAGGTTATAGCTGAACTACTGAACGCAATCGGAGATTGTCGACAGTTCGTGTTCTTCGGACACGGCTACGTAGACCAGTTCGCAACAAACCGAACGGGTCTGGTGGTGCGCAATCTTGATGACGGTTGGCAACGGCGTATACCCGTCGGAGCAATCGCTGCTCAGGACTTTCGGGGACTCGAATGGGCTGTCCTCCTGGCATGCGGCGCAGGGCAAGGTGGCGTTTTCGTAGACAGCGATATAGGTATCTCAGATGCCTTCAACCTCGCTGGTGCCCAACATGTCATCGCTCCACTTTGGCCAATCACCCGGGCAACTGCGGCAGAATTTCTGACGAAACTCCTCCACGAAATCGACTATCTCCACCGACCGATTGGAGCAGCATGGGCCAACGTCCTAGCGCAAGACCCAAATCGCTTTGGCGCGATGGCACTGATTAAATCGTAGCCGCCGGCGATCGGGCAGTGTCGATTGTGGTTCACTGCTGCGATACGCCTGTTCATGACCCGAGAAGGTGGACGTGACCCTCAGTGACGTTGCACGGCTGTTTGTGGCGGCGATCGCCGCTCTCGTTTCGCTCGGTGACTATCTGTTTGCTCAGTCACGTGGCGCGCGCCTAGGCCGAAGGCAAGACCTAAACAGCGGCTCTCGGCGCCGCGTGACTACCTGCCGAACGCGCGCTGGATAGCCCTGGGAGGCCTATTCTGGGTTCGTGGCATATGACGAACTAGTTCGGCTGAGCAGACGCGCTCGTCACGTTGCGTTCGGGGCCTTTGCAGCCTGGTTCGCCGCTGGCATATTCGCTGGCGGACAGATCAGCAATCACACATCCAGAGAATCGACGGTTGGACCCATCGTAATGATCGTTGGAATGTTCTCGGGTTTCCTTGTCGCTGCTGGGGCTGAGCGAGTTTTTCTTGGAAGTCGATCGGCAGCGGTGCGCGCGATGCGTCACCGTGACGCGCTTGAGAAGAACTCGGCACCAGCCAGGGCCGCCGCAGCCAAGCGGGCAGCAGAAGTCCAGATGACGGAGCAACGGCGGCAGGCGGCTTTCGAAAAGGAGCAGCAGGCAGCGATCCCGGGCTCCAAGGAATGGAAGCGTCGTCGTTACACCGAACGCGTTCAGCGTGTGCGTCTCGAGAGCGGGGTCGTGTGGCGAACCGAATTCTACGTGAAGGCAACCTCACCAAGAATTGTGCAGGCCAGAACGCTTATGCGCTCGCTCGAGGCGAACGACCGAAGGACCGAGCGGGAGTATCTTCAGCAACAAGTAGATGAACGACTTCGGGACGGGGTTTTGGACTCACCGCGTGCAGCCGAGTTGGCGATGGCCCGCTGGTTGACCAAACAGGGCTGTTCCAGCATTCGAGTGTCACCCGCGGGTGCC
>JAYTKG010000220.1:0-1549 GCA_043730435.1 Acidimicrobiia bacterium
TCGTGGGCGTCTCCGGACCGGGCCTTGGTGATCTCTTGCACGTTGTCTACGTCAACCGTGAACTCGAGCAGCATGCCGTTGGGATCCTCGGTGTACAGCGAACGGCAGTAGCCATGCTCGAGCACATAGGTTCCTTCGGGCTTCCAATTCGCCGCCTTCAGCCGACGCGCCATCTCAGCTTGCCCGTCAGCATCGACCTTCATCGCGATGTGGCGGAATGGCGAGGGGGTAAGGGCCGGATCGAAGAGGTCTTGGTCCTCGGAGTTGGCAAATTGGAAGAACGCAAGCGCGCTTCCGTCAGCGAGACCAAAGAAGGTATGCACGTAGACGCGCAACGCTCCGAACAACTCGTCAGCCTCGGACCACGCCGCCATCAACGGAAATCCAAGGACGTCTTCGTAGAACGCGCGAGTCGCCTCCTGGTCCTTGGTCAGGAATGCGGTGTGATGTAGCCGCTGAACGATTGGTTGGGTTCGCGACGCCTGAACATTGGACATGGTGCCTCCTCTAGCGAGAACGGTCTGGGCCGCCCGTTGTGATGACATGTGGCGGTTACCGTACATTAGGACCGGCTCCACCGACCATCAAACTTGTGCTAATGGCACCGAGGCTCACACATGACTCACGATCGCATCCTGTCCACACACACGGGCAGCCTGCCGCGCTCGCCTTCACTCGTCAAGTTGATGTTCGCCGTCGCCGATGGAATCCCGGTCGACCAGAAGGCGCTTGACGCCGAGGTCCTCGCCGCGATCGACGACGTCGTCCAACGACAGGTCGCCGCCGGTGTCTCGATCATCAATGACGGCGAGATGTCGAAACCCTCATACGCGACCTACGTCAAGGACCGGCTCGACGGATTCCACGGCGAGAGCGTGCAGAGCTACCAATTTCAAGATGTCGACGAGTACCCGGGGTCCTGGGAGCTGGTGGCCAGTAACCCGGGGCGGCGGAAGCGATCTGCCCCGGCGTGCACAGCCCCGATCACCGTCAAGCACCCCGAGCTGGCCGAAGCCGACATGGTCCACCTCAACGCTGCGGCGAAAAAATACTCGGCGACCGGCGTCTTCTCAAGCGCCGCATCACCGGGCGTCGTTTCGCTGTTCTTCGCCAACCAGTGCTACGCCTCGCATGAGGAGTATGTGTTCGCCATTGCGGACGCGATGCGCCACGAGTATGAGGCGATTGCGGCAACGGGCGCCACGGTGCAGCTCGATTGTCCGGACCTGGGCATGGGACGCCATTCTTCATATGCCCACATGGACGATGCCGAGTGGCGCCGGACGATCACCGCCAACGTCGAGGCGCTCAATCACGCTGTACGGAACATTCCCACCGAGCAACTGCGACTGCACATGTGTTGGGGGAACTACCAAGGTCCGCACCATTGCGACGTTGCGGTCAGCGAGATTGCCGACATCGTGTTCAAGGCAAAGCCCAAGACCCTGCTCTTCGAGGCCGCAAACCCCCGGCACGCGCACGAGTGGGCGGCGTGGGCCGAGCTTGACATTCCCGACGACATCATTCTGTGTCCCGGCGTGATCGAGCC
>JAYTKG010000221.1:0-7162 GCA_043730435.1 Acidimicrobiia bacterium
TGGGGCGGGGCTTCATGGACCGAATTCGGATGGCTATACAATTCCCACACATATAATTGACAGTTCCCAGAGGAACTTTCCCTATTTATAGTTCGATAAGCCTACGAGTATGGGATTCATAAAGGCTAATATTCACTGCGCCTTAACACTCCGCATATCTGGTGTATTTCACAGCCTGCCATACTGGTGACGTGAATTGCTGGATTATGTCTCAAGGAACGTCCCGAAACAGGCCTACCGTACGCCTGAGCGATCGACGAAGGTTTTTCTCCGCCTCCCCAGCCTACGAAGGACCGAACTATGAGCTTGACCTCGCTTGATGGCATTCGACGCAGCAAAGCAAGTCTGGAGGCCTTCATTGGATCTAGGACAGCTGCTCATTTCGGCCCATCTTCAACGCCTGAGACCCGACCCTTCGACCCTCGTATCAGCATCGTCATTCCCACGCTGAACGAGGCCTCCAACCTGCCCTTCGTGTTTTCGACCATCGCGTCGCTCGATGCAGAAGTCATCGTGGTCGACGGAAGGTCTTCCGACGACACGGTGCGTGTGGCCAAGGCGCTGCGCGAGGACGTGGTCGTGGTCCATGAAATCCGCAGAGGCAAGGGCGCCGCCCTTCAGGCCGGGTTTGCCGCTGCCACTGGTGACATCATCGTGATGCTTGACTCCGATGGTTCGGCCGACGGCCGTGAGATTCCGGCCTTCGTCGACGCACTGCGTCGTGGCGCCGATTTTGCCAAGGGCAGCCGCTTCATCTCCGGTGGCGGCAGCGCCGACATCACGCTGATCCGCCAAACCGGTAACTCATTTCTCAGCAAGCTGGTCAGCACCACGTTCGGCGCCCAATTCACCGACCTCTGCTACGGGTACAACGCGTTCTGGCGTGATTGCCTGCCCTACCTGAACGTCGACTGTGACGGTTTCGAGGTGGAAACGCTGCTCAACATTCGCGCCGTGCGTTCGGGTCTGCGGATTGCCGAAGTGCCATCGTACGAATCGAACCGTATCCACGGTGTGTCCAACCTGAACGCGCTTCGGGACGGCCTTCGTGTGCTGCGAACCATCATTCTTGAAGTCTGGAAGCAGCGTGACCTCGGGGCCGTCAAGCAGCCCGCCCGAGCCGCAACTGCTGAGCGTTCAGCCCTATCTGCCTAGGAACTCCCCCTAACATGCCAACCTCACCCCCCAACCAGCATCGTCTCTGCCTCGTCGCGCCCGGCAATCACTCGCCGGTACTCGGCATTGTTTCCGAGCACGTGATGGCCATGCTCCAGCAACGATGGACCATGAGCAGTGTCTACGTCGCCGTCCGAGATGACCCGTTTGATTCGACCCTCATTGGTTTCCGGACGCCGACGCTGGCCACCGTCCCCAGTCTCACCGAATCCGGCACAAGTTCTGGCCTGAGCCGCTCACGTCGACTTCGTCGGCACTTTCTCCGCGAACGCCCCGACATTGTGCTCGTCGATGTCTGGGGGCTGAGCCAACTCTCGATGCTCCCGGTGCTGTCGCGAGCGGCTGCTTCGGTCGGTGCCAAGGTCGTCCTTCGTCTCTGTGGTCGTCTCGACGATTCGATCGGGTACCTGCGCAGTGCATCAATTCGTCGATCACTGGCGCGGGTTGATCTGGTGATCACGCAGGGCTACGTTCCGCGCTGGGTCGAGTCGTGCGGTCGTCCCACATGGGATCTGCCCGAATGGAAAACCGAGGAACGTCAGGTCGATCCAAGCAGTGTTGATGTCGTTGCGTTCTTGCCGTCGGGCGACGCCTCCGCCGCCGAGGCACTCCTGAAAGCGTTCGACGGAATCAGCGCCGAACGAGTCACCAGTTATCGACTGCACCTTCTTCAGCGTGAGGGCGATCAGTCGTCGCGCATCCGCCCTTTGGTGAGCTCAATTCATCATTCCAACAGGGTGGACGTGCTGACCGACTGGTTCACGGATTCGCAGCTTGATCGTCGTTTGAGCACCAGCGGTGTCGTCGTGGTCTTCGACCCCAACAGCGAATCGCGGGCTCTTGAAGCTGCAAGTCACCTGGGTCTGCCGGTTGTGATCGTCGGCGCGTCAAGCCAGTCCGGACCTATCGACGCGTACTGCGGGGCCGCAATGGCTAACCGAGATCCGGCCAGCCTCCTCGCCGCTATCGAGCGGGCCAACCTCGCCCGAAAGTACCGGTATCCCGCCCCATCCGATTTGGAGCGAGGGGCTGATCTGTTGACGACTCAGCTGTCCGAGTTGATCGGAGCAACGCCGACCAGACCAGCGGTGCCGGTCTCGTGAGCTTTCGTCCGGCGGAAAATGAAAGAGTTTCAAGCTCGGTGTTGATGTATCACCTCATCGGTGGTGCTGACGGTGGTGATCTGGCAGTGTCGGCGCAGAGCTTTCACGAACACCTTGATTTCCTCGCTGCGCGCGGTCTTCGCGGCTGCTCGCTCGCTGAACTTGTCGCGTCCCCTCGTCGAGCGGGCCTTGTCGGTATCACCTTCGACGACGCCTTCCGAGCAGGTCTGCCAATGGTGGCCGAAGCGCTTGTTGCGCATGGCTTTACGGCAACGGTCTATGTGCCAACCAAGTTCGTTGGCACCAGCGCTACCTGGATTCGCGACAGCCGGGGGTCAAACTCGATCATGAGATGGAGTGAGTTGGCCGAACTCAGCCAAGCCGGTTTCGAATGTGGCTCGCATAGCGTCAATCACGTGGCTCTTGATACGTGCACCGCACAGCCAGGGGCCGCCGAGGTCGCCGAAAGCAAGCGTATCATCGAAGACAACGTCGGCTGCAGCGTCACCTCGTTCGCGTATCCGTTCGGATATCACGATCGACGCACCCGCGGTTGGCTCCAAGCAGCTGGCTACCGTTCGGCATGCGTCATTCGTCACGATCGCTTCGCGCCAGACGGAGATGTGCTTTCGGTTCCTCGTCACCACGCGCACAACGGCGTCGACTGGTTGGAACGGGCCCTCGATCCGGCAGCTCGACGCAGCCCTGAATCATGGGCAAAGCAACTTGCGTACCCGGGGTGGCGGTTGGCGCGCCAGTCCGCTCAACTCATCCGCACCAGCGCCGACAAGATAGGCATTCGATGACCGCAGTACCCAGCCAAAGTGCCGAAGACGCCAGGGCTGTCTCCGTTGTTATTTGTACACACCTGTACGAACGGCGCGACCAAGCGGTGGCGGCCATCACGTCTTGCCTTGAGCAAACGCATTGGCCCGAGCACATCGTTGTCGTTGTCGACGGGGACCATGAACTGCATCACTTCCTGGTCGAGCAAGACCTGCCCGTAACGCTGCGCCTCATCCAGGACCGGTCCGGGCTCTCGCATGCGAGAAACACCGGATTGGCAGAGGTGACGACTGAATTCGTCGCCTTTCTCGACGATGACGCAACGGCTGACAAGGACTGGATCTCGAACCTGGCGGCCCATTTCGACGACCCAGCGGTATTGGGCGTCGGTGGACGTTCGGTGCCCGCCTGGGGCTCGTCCGACGGGGACTGGTTCCCGCCTGAATTACTTTGGGCGGTGGGATGCAGTTATCCCGGGCAGTCATCCGATACGAGCCGTCTGCGCAACGTCTTTGGCGGCTGTGCCTGTTTTCGCACGACCGTGCTGCAGAATCTCGGCGGTTTCAGTTCCTCGCTCGGTCGCATGGCGACCGGCGCCGGGGGAGCCGAAGAGACCGATCTTTGTCTTCGTGCCGCGGCGCAGACCCCGGACGGCTATTTCAAGTTTGATCCCGAGGCCGTCATCCATCACCGCGTGCCGGCAAGCCGCGCCACGGTGCGTTATATCCTGCGGCGGTCGTGGTTTGAAGGACGCTCCAAAGCCACGATGGCGGCCCTCCACCACGGCGAGGGAGTGCTTGGCGCGGAACGGAGCTACGTGATGCGACAGATTCCGCTGGCGCTTGCTTCCAGCGCCGCAGACATGGTGCGGATGCGCCCACACGCACTGCGCCGACTGGTGGCCCTGAGCGGCTCGGTTCTTTCCGCATCGACTGCGTTTGTGTTGGCCCGACCCGCAGCCCGACGACAGGTTCGCAAGCAGCGAAACGTCGCGAGTAGACCCGTGCGGGTTGCATCGGTGTCGGCTCACTATCTGCCGCACATGGGTGGTATCGAAACTCACGTCCGCGAGGTCGCCACCCGCCTGAACGGCTCAGGTCTCGACTTCACGATTCTCACGACGAGGGCCGCAGACTCGGCGCCATCCGAACGGGTCGACGGCATCCCGGTGCACCGACACGGACTGCTCATGCGCTCCACCGATTGGTGTCTCGCCCCAGGAGTATTTTGGGAGACGCTGCGCGGTGACTGGGATGTCGTTCACTGCCAGGGGGTCCACACCTTCACTGCTCCAATGGCGATGCTTGCTGCGCTCATCCGTCGTCGTCCGTACATGGTGACGTTTCACACGGGTGGGCATTCGTCCGAGATGCGCGGTCGAATCCGCACCATTCAGTGGACGGTTCTCGGGCCGCTGCTACGGCGCGCCTCCGAACTGATCGCGGTGTGCGAGTACGAAATCGACGTGTTCTCCAAGCTATTGAAGATCAGCCCCGATCGATTCACCCTCATTCGAAATGGTGCCGAACTGCCTCCACGCCCCGAGGCCCCGGCGCCAGTACCCGAGGGCACCTTTGTTGTCGTTTCGGTCGCCCGACTCGAGCGATATAAGGGTCATCACCTCGTCATCGAGGCGGTAGCAGAATTGGTGAAGCGGCGGCCCGTGCGGCTGTTTCTTGTAGGCCAGGGACCGTATGAGGACGAGCTCCGATCGTTGGTGAAGCAACGTGGTCTTGAAGACGTCGTCACGTTCACCTACTTCGCCCAGGACCGGCGCAGTGAACTGGCGGCTCTCATCGCACGAGCCGATGTCATGACGCTAATGAGCGAATACGAGGCCCATCCCGTCGCGGTGATGGAAGCGCTCGGCCTTGGCCGACCGGTGGTTGTTGCCGCAACTTCGGGGTTGGTTGAGCTGGCTCGCTACGGATGGGTCACCTCTATGCCGATCGACGCGACGCCCGCGGCAGTCGCTGACGCGTACGTTGACGCGTCGCAGCGCGGGTGCCCTGTCGTTTCGCTTCCGACGTGGGACGACTGTGCCGACCGGCTTCAAGGCGTTCTGGTGAAGGCAGCGCGGACATTTTGAGAATTCTTATGGTGTCGCAGTTCTATCCGCCGATCATGGGCGGCGAGGAACGTCACGTCTACAACCTTTCGCGAGGGCTCGTGGCGCGTGGGCATGCGGTCGCTGTGGTCACGCTCGCTACCGATGGCGACGAAAGTATCCAACACGAAGACGGCATGACCGTGTGGCGCGTTCGCGGCTGGAGTCAACGCCTTATGGGGCGTCACCGCGGATCGGAGCGCCCGTATGCGCCGCCCGTGCCCGACCCGGGAGTCATGCAGCGGCTGCGCCAAATCGTGCGCGAGTTCAAGCCCGACGTCATCCACGGGCATAACTGGCTTCTCAACTCGGCCTACCCACTTGAGGGTCGGTCGATTCCGATTGTCTCCACCCTGCACAACTATGGCCATACATGCGCTACTCATCGAATGATGCAACGCGACATCGTCCCCTGTGATGGTCCTTCGATCAAGAAGTGCATGAACTGCGCGAGCGTTCACTACGGACGACTGGCGGGCCCGGCCATTGTTGGTGCTCACCGGTTGACATCTCCAATGCGTCAGCGTCGTACCGCAGCGTTCATTTCGGTGAGCGAAGCCGTGGCCAAGCATGGGCGAGGCCACGTCGGTGACAAAGTCATCCATAATTTCATCCCCGCTCTTGAGGAGATCCAGGGCACCATTGACGTCACCCCTCGACCCAGCTTCTTGCCCGAGGGTGACTTCGCTCTTTTTGTCGGCGATGTCACGGTAGACAAGGGAATCAAAGTGCTGCTTGAGGCGTGGCAAATGGTTGCTCCCTCAATTCCGTTGGTAATCCTTGGCCGCACCCACGGGCTTCCGATTGACCAGCCCAACGTCATGGTTGTCGGTGGCCACGACCACGCCATCGTGCTCGCCACTATGGCGGCCGCCCGTTTCGTCGTCGTGCCGTCGCGATGGGCAGATCCCTGTCCGACCGTCGTCCTTGAAGCGATGGCAGCTGGTACCGCTGTCATTGGCAGCGACACCGGGGGCATTTCCGACATGGTCGACAACGGAGTAACCGGTCTGCTGGTGCCGCCTTCTGACGTTCCGGCCCTCGCCGGGGCAATGGCGACGTTACTGTCTGATCCGTCGCTCACGGACAAGCTGGCGGCAGAGGGTCGCATTCGCGTTAGGGCCTTTTCACTGCCCATGATCGTCACCCAGATCGAGGCCGTTTATCGCCGGGTCACGCAGGCGTCTGTCGTGGTGTCGATTCGATGACGACGGCATGCGTGGCTATCGCGGCCCACACCTTTGATCGATTGGAGCAGATCAAAGATTCCGTCGCATCGGTTCTTGGCGGCGATCTGCAGCCCGATCAGGTTGTGCTGGTGGTTGACAACAATCCCAGACTCGCGGCGGCGCTCGCTGGGCTGCTGCCGACATCGGTAACGGTTTTGGAAAACGAGGGACGGGGCCTTTCACACGCTCGCAACAGGGCACTCAATCACACCGGTTGCGACATCGTCGCCTTTCTTGACGACGATGCAACCGCATCGACCGGTTGGCTTCACGAGATCGTCGCCTCCTTCGATCAGCGTCCCGAAATCGTTGGTGTCGGTGGCCGTATCTGCCCTATCTACGACGTCGGTGCCCGGCCAGTGCCAGCCGAGTTGTTGTGGATCGTCGGTTCCACGTACCAAGGCCACCGCGAGACGCCCGGCTATATCTCACGCCCAATCGGCGCCAACATGGCGTTCCGTCGTCACGTGCTGACCGACATGGGTGGGTTCGACCCTGACTTCGGTGTGGTCGGCGCCAAACGAGTGAACTCCAACGAAGAGATCGCTCTTTGTTCTCAGCTGCGCGGAACCTACGGTGACGACTGCATCTGGTACGCGCCGAGCGCCATCGTGGACCATTTCGTGCCTGCCATTCGCACGCGCTGGCGCTACGTCATTCGTCGGAGTTGGGTCGAGGGTCGTTCGAAGGCTGGTATCAGCGCTCGATTTGGTCAGCACACCATGGCCGATGACCGCTCATACGCTTCACGGGTGCTGCTC
>JAYTKG010000222.1:0-2777 GCA_043730435.1 Acidimicrobiia bacterium
CGGTCATTGTCGGCGCTCGTAGCTACCTTGAACCCGAACCGGATCGGCCCGCATACGCTGCTGGCCGCATCGCCCGCTACGCCTGGCGTGATCACTACGCCCCGCTTCGAGAAGGGCTGTGGGTCATGGCTCGTCACCTGCGGGCTTCGGGGCATAAGGCGGTCGTGTTCGCCGACGACAACTCCATGGTCGATCGCGAAGTTGCCTACCAGGCCGGTATTGGCTGGTTCGGTAAGAACGCCAACCTGCTGCTGCCCGGTCAGGGTTCGTACTTTGTTCTTGGCTCGGTGGTGACCACTGCGGTGCTCGCGTCTGCGGACGCACCGATGGCTGACGGTTGCGGCGGTTGCAAACGCTGCTTCGACGGTTGCCCCACCGACGCCATTCCAGCACCGGGCATCATCGACGCCAACCGTTGCCTTGCATGGTTGGCACAGAAACCGGGCGTCTTTCCGCTCGAGTTCCGGAGTTCGCTCGGCACCCGCATCTACGGCTGTGACGCCTGCCAGGAAGTGTGTCCGCCCAACGTGCGTTTCGGTAAAGCCATTGACCGCGACCAGCCTCAGGTGTGGGTCGACCTCGTTGACCTTCTCACCATCGACGACGACACCCTGATCGAACGACACGGCCGCTGGTACATCGCTGATCGTGAGCCCCGCTGGGTGCGGCGCAACGCCCTCATTGCGCTCGGCAACGCCGGGGTCGTCAATGACGACGTGCTCCGCGCGCTGAACCGATACCTTCAAGCACCCGACGATGTTCTCCGCGTCCACGCGGCGTGGGCGGCCATGGCCCTCGGGCTTGAACAGTTCCGCCAGCAGATCGCCGCCGACCGCAACCCCGACGTGCGGGCCGAGGCCAACCGATGAAGCACCTTTTGGTCACCAACGACTTCCCGCCGAAAGTGGGCGGGATCCAGAACTACCTTTGGGAGCTCTGGCGTCGCCTGCCACCCGACGACGTCGTGGTGCTCACCACGCCGTACGCGGGCACGGCCGAGTGGGACCGCGAGCAGGCGTTCCGCATCGTGCGCACCCGTGAACCGGTGCTGTTGCCCCAACCGTGGCTAGCTCGTCGCATCGACCAGCTCGCCACGGAGGTTGGCGCCGAACTGGTCGTACTCGATCCGGCGCTCCCCGTAGGCCTCGTCGGGCCTTGGCTGAAGCATCCCTACGGGCTTGTGCTCCACGGGGCTGAGGTCACGGTTCCTGGGCGGGTGCCGTTCACCAAGCCGCTGCTGTCGAAGGTGTTGCGTGACGCCCGCGTCATCATCGCTGCTGGCGGCTATCCGGCTGCTGAGGGTCGCCATGCCGCTGGGCGAGATCTGCCCATCGTGCACGTTCCGCCCGGCGTCGATGTCGATCGTTTCCATCCGCGAACCCAAGCCCAACGGGCCGCCACCCGCACCAAATACGGCATCCCGACGGACGCGTTGATGGTGCTCGGGCAGAGCCGACTCGTGCCCCGCAAGGGCTTTGATGTGCTCCTGCGGTCATCGGCCACCCTCGTCGGAAAACACCCGGCACTCCAGGTCGTCATCGGCGGAACGGGGCGCGATCGCGCCCGTCTTGAAAAGGTGGCAAAGGAGGCCGGCGCGCCCGCCATCTTCCTCGGTCGCGTGCCCGAGGAAGACCTAGCCGCTATGCATGGCGCCGCTGACGTGTTCGCCATGCTGTGCCGCAACCGGTGGGGTGGCCTGGAACAGGAAGGGTTCGGCATCGTCTTCCTTGAAGCGGCTGCGTCCGGTGTGCCGCAGCTGGCTGGCCAGTCGGGTGGCGCAGCTGAAGCGGTTGTCCACAACGAAACCGGCCTCATCGTCGACAACCCCGACAGTGTGGCCGAGGTTGCCGACGCGCTTGATCGACTCCTGGCCGACGGACACCTGCGAGCAACGCTCGGCAAGGCCGCCCGGCAACGGGCCGAAGAGGTCTTCACCTACGACACCCTTGCGCTCCGTTTGGCCGATGCCCTCGGGTGTTCGCGAGCATGAGCACCATGCCCGGCAGCAGAATCCTCAGAGTGAACGCGTTTGGAACCGCTGCGTTTGTCATCACGGCCATCGGCGGCGCAGTGCAGCCCGGCTTTCTTCGCACCTTGGCAGCGGTGATAGCGCTCGTGTTGTTCACGGTCGGGTGTGCCGTGTTCATGTGGGCGTTGCTGCAGGCGTTCCAGCGCAGCCGCACCGACAACATCGGCATGGGCGGACTGTTTTTTCTGTTGGCCCCAACTGCGCCGGGGGTTGTGCGCCGACCGTTTGCGGCCCTTCTTGCGTTGCAGACTGTTGTAGGGCTGGGCACGGCCATCGCCACCTTCGGGGTCAAGCCGTTCACTCCGCTGGCCTTTGGCGTGATGGTGCCCGTATTCGGTCTGGGCCTTGCGGGCCTCTGGGCTGCTCGTTACGGTCAGTTCGGGCCTCGGGTCGCCAACGGACCGCGCAAGGCGCCCGCCAATAGGACAGAATGAGAGCCATGGCCGACGTTGCGACCAAATCCATCACCATCCACGCCAGCGCAGAGCACTGCTACGCCGTCGCGGCCGATTTCGCCCATTACCCCGACTGGGCGCCGGACGTGAAGGAAACGACGGTTCGTGCCACCGATGGTGCCGGCCGGGCTACCGAGGTCGAGTTCCGGGCCAGCGCGCTCGGGCGCAGCACCCACTACACGCTTGCCTACGACCACACTGACGCGCCCGGTCGCCTTAAATGGCAGCTCGTCAAGGGCGACATCATGCGCGCCGTTGATGGCGAGTACACCTTTACCGTCACCGGCCCCAAC
>JAYTKG010000223.1:0-3222 GCA_043730435.1 Acidimicrobiia bacterium
TGGGCTGCGGTGACGATCGCCTGGGCGAGCGGATGCTCCGAACGGACTTCCGCCGCAGCGGCCAGTGCCAGCAACGACGTCTCATCGAACCCTTCGCTCGCGATGAGGTCCGTCAGTGCCGGCTTGCCTTTGGTCAGGGTGCCGGTCTTGTCGAGGATCAGCACGTCAAGCTTGTGGGCCGTCTCGAGCGCCTCGGCGGATTTGATCAACACACCAGCTTCAGCACCCTTGCCGGTAGCGACCATTATCGACAGTGGAGTCGCGATCCCCAACGCGCACGGACATGCGATAATCAACACCGCCACCGCTGCGACCAGGGCGAACTGGAACGCCGGTTTCGGTCCGACATCGAACCACACCACAAACGTCGCGATCGCCACGAACAGCACTGCGGGTACGAACCATCTCGCCACCGCGTCGGCGAGCCGTTGGATCGGTGCCTTCGACGTTTGAGCCTGACGGACGAGCCGCACGATCTGGGCGAGCATCGTGTCGCTACCAACGTTGGTGGCCTGCATCCGGAACGCCCCGGTCTGGTTAAGTGTCGCGCCGATCACGGTCGCACCGGTTTCCTTCGTGACAGGCATCGACTCCCCCGTCACCATCGACTCGTCCAGGCTGGAATGCCCGTCGAGGATCACACCATCGACCGGCACCTTCTCACCTGGCCGCACCAGCACGACATCACCAGCGACGACCTGCTCGATCGGGACCTCGACTGTGGCACCGTCGCGTTCCACTCGGGCGGTGCGCGGCTGCAACCCGATCAACCGTCGGATGGCCTCACCGGTACCGGCCTTGGCGCGTGCTTCCAACAGCCGTCCGAGCATGATCAGGGTGATGATCACCCCGACCGCTTCGAAATAGACGTCACGAACATCGGCCGGCACCAGCCCAGGAGCCACGGTGACCACCGTGCTGTAACTGAAGGCGGCCACCGTACCGAGGGTGATGAGGCTGTTCATGTCTGCAGCCCGATGTGCCAGCGCCAGCCAACCGGTGCGATGGATCGGCCACGCCACCCATCCCATCACCGGTGCGATAAGCCCGAACTGAAGCCAACGGTTCATCAACACCATCGGGATCCACCCAAAGCCGAACATGTCGCGCCCCATCACCGCGAAAAGCACCGGCGCAGTCAACACTGCGCCGATCAGTACCCGACGGGAAACATCCGACACCTCCCGTCGCCGAGCCAACGCCTCGATATCTTCACCATCCTCTGCGGTTCCAGACGGGGACGCCGCCTGTGCACCTCGAACCACAGGGTTAGCGGCGACCTGTGGCTCGACCGCCGCTGTTGTACTGGTGGACCTGGTTGGTTCGCCGTCGACCTGGACCGTGCCGTGGATCATGTTCATCCCGCACGCGAATGTGAACACCCCGGCATGGTCGGGCGTGAACTCGACCGTCGTTGTAGCGAACGGCGCAAGGAAACGACTCAACCCGAGATCGGCAAACACCACCCGCGACGAACAATCGCCGTCCTCTTGGCGATCAAACACAATCCGCAACGGCAGACCGGTCCGAGCCTGGATAGTTGACGGGGTATAGCCGCCGCGCACGACCACCCGGACCTCCTGCACCCCAGCCTGCTCAACAGCAGCGGTCGCCTCTCGAGTACGGAAGAAGAATCGTGCCAGAAACACGATCGCGACCCCACCCACGATCGACACGATGATTTGGACTGTCGTCACAAGGGACCCCTCTGCGTGCCAGCGAAGGGCCGCACGCTCATCCTGCTCTGGTATTTCCCTTAACGGTAGAGACCTATACCTCCCGCAGGCAGGACCTATGACTCTTCCCAACGTCGCTGCCCGAGGGCGACGCTGACAGCAGAGGAAAGTCAGGAAACCTTGTCATGAAGCATTCGAATCGGATGATCGCTTGCCTCATCGCTGCCGTCGTCATCGTTGCGGTATTTGCCACGGTTGGTGCCTCGCGGCTGCTGGCACTGCCGCTGATACTCGTTGCCTGCCCGCTGATGATGTTCGTGATGATGCGCGGCATGAACCGCCACGACACCATTGAGGACCACGCCGGCCACGGCTGCGAACACGACCCGACCCGCACAACGGAAACCTCACCAGGACCACGACTCTGAGCCATCTGGGCCCGCCTTCATGACAACTTCATGGATGCTTCATCGGGGCACGATGTGGGCCCTGTGTACTGCACAGTATGAAAACCTCCCATTCCGTCCTTGTCGCTGCCGGTCTTGTCCTTGGGACCGTGGCTTGTTCTTCAACTTCGACCTCGACTGCTGCCCCGTCGGCCGCGACACAACTGGCCGCCCGCCAGGCGGAGGTTTCCGCCAAAGGCGCGCAGGTCATGCCGTTTGACCTCGCTGCCACGTTGCATACGTTTACCAAGACCGATCAAGGTGGGGTGATGAACGTGACGATCCGGTCGGATCAGGACGCCAAGAACGTCTCGTTGATCCGGGAGCACCTCATGGCCGAGGCGACCAAGTTCTCCGCCGGTTCGTTCGATGACCCCACCGGTATTCATGGTGCTGCTATGCCGGGTCTGGCCGCGCTGAAGACGGGAGTGGCGCAGATCACCTCGACGTACAGCGAGTTGAGTAACGGTGCCCAAATCACGTTCGTGACGACGAAACCCGAGCTGGTTACGGCGCTTCACAGCTGGTTCGATGCGCAGCTCATGGATCACGGCAGCGACGCAATGGCCGGCCACCAAATGACCCCGTCTTCGTCGGCGACGACGATCGCAGCGACCGGGACAACCACTGCGAATGCCAGCCCCGCGATGGGCACCATGGGTTCGATGGTGAGCGTGACGAGTGAGTTCGACTTCCTCACGCAGATGATCCCGCATCACGAGGAAGCAGTCGCGTCGGCCAAGGTCATCGTGGAACGATCCGGCCGACCGGCAATGGTGGCGCTCGGCAACGCGATCATCGAGGCTCAGAACCGTGAGTTGACCCAGATGCGGGAATGGCTTGCCGCGTGGTACCCGGGTCGAGACACGACAGTGAAGTACACACCGATGATGAGCCCGCTCGACAAACTCTCGGGTGACGAACTCGACAAGAAATTCTTGAGCGAGATGGTCCCTCACCACGGTATGGCCGTGATGATGGCCACGAGTCTGCTCAATCAGAATCTGTCCAAGCATGACGAGACGGCCACGTTGGCTCGTACTATTCGGGACAGCCAGCGAGCCGAGATCATGCAGATGTCGGCCTGGCTCCAAGACTGG
>JAYTKG010000224.1:0-2524 GCA_043730435.1 Acidimicrobiia bacterium
ATGGTCATCGGCAGATGTTGAGGACGGTTCGGCATTGGTTCGGTAAACCATATTGGTCGGCGGACCGGATCGACTGGTAGCTCGACCTGCACCATTGCGCCAATGAGTCGAGACCATGGCCCGGCGGCGCAGACAACGGTGTCAGTTTGTATTCGACCTTTCGACGTGACGACGGCTTGGATGCCGTGATCACCTCGCTCGATCGCGAGCACCTGGCAACCGGTCAAGATTCTGACACCGAGCGACCTGGCGGCCTGGGCATAGCCGTGCACGACCGCACCCGTATTCGCGTGCCCGTCGCGCATACAAATGGATGCCGCCAGCACGTCGGAAACGTTGGCTAATGGTGACAGGACTCCCGCTTCGGCCGCAGAAATCATTCTGCTCGGCACGCCCAATCGGTTCTGCAACGCAACGCTCTGTTCGAACCTGGTGACATCGTTCTGCTCAGTAAGCAAGAACAGATAGCCGACCTGGCGCAAATCGATATCGTGCCCAGGCCGTGTCTCGAATCGTTCAAACGCGTCGAGCGATCGCAACGCGAGTTGAATATTGACGACCTCGGAGAACTGCAGTCGTACGCCTCCAGCCGCCTTCGATGTTGACCCGCTTCCGAGTTGGTCGCTTTCGACCACGACAACGTTGGTGAGTCCTGCCTCGGCAAGGTGAAAGGCCGTGCTGACGCCCATGACACCGCCGCCAATGATGACGACCGATGCCGGGGCGAGCGCGATGCTAGGCGATACCAAGGTAGGAATTCTTCACGGCTTCGTTGTTGGCCAACTCGCCCGCCGGGCCTTCCAGGCTGATGTGGCCCGTCTCCAGAACATAAGCGTAGTTACCGATGTTTAATGCTGCGAGGGCGTTCTGCTCGACCAGCAAGATGGTGGTACCTTGCGCATTGACGCGCTGAATAATGTCGAAGACCACGTCGACAAGGACTGGTGCCAGACCCATGGACGGCTCATCGAGCAACAGCAGTCGGGGCTTGGCCATGAGGGCACGTCCCATTGCCAGCATCTGCTGCTCACCGCCCGACAGGGTGCCACCCTTCTGATTGATACGCTCGCGCAGCCGAGGGAAGAGATCAAAGACGCGTTCCACGTCTTCGTGAATGCCGGCCTTGTCATTACGGAGGAACGCTCCGAGGTCAAGGTTTTCGGCAACGGTCATCCGCGGAAAGATGCGCCGCCCTTCGGGGCTTTGGGCAATACCGCGTTTAGCGACCTCATTGCCCGCCATTCCCGAGACCTTCGTGCCCTCAAACGTGATTGAGCCGGTGCGCGGCTTCATCAGGCCCGAGATAGCCCTCATCGTTGTTGATTTGCCGGCACCGTTGGCACCGATCAGGGTCACAATTTCTCCCTGATACACCTTCAATGAGATGCCCTTTACTGCGGCAATGTTGCCGTAGTACATGTGGATGTCCTCGACAACCAATACCGGCGCACTGCCTTCGCCCCGCATTGCCGCGACTGGTGGGACGTCTACCGCATTGTCATAACTTGCATCGTAGGTAGCGTCGGAGCTCATTTGGCGGCCTCGGTCCCAGTCTTGCCGAGGTAGGCCTCGATCACCCGTTGGTTAGTGCGAATGTCCTGGGGCGTACCTTCGGCGATCTTTGATCCATATTCCAACACCGTGATGTGTTCGGACACGCCCATTACGACCTTCATGTCATGCTCAATGAGCAACACGGTGACGCCGCGCTCATCGCGAACTCGGTGCACAAAGGAGGTGAAGGCAGCGGATTCCTGCGGGTTCATCCCTGCAGTTGGCTCGTCGAGGAGCAGCAGTTTCGGCCGCAGCGCCAGTGCTCTGGCGACTTCTAGGCGACGTTGGTCGCCGTATGGCAGATTTTTGGCGAATTCTTCATCGGTCCCGCCGATGCCCACAAAGTCAAGCAACTCTTTCGCAGTCGCCCTGGCCTGGCGCTCTTCTTCTTTTCGCTTTCGTGAAGGCAGCACGGTGGACCAGACCCCGCTCTTGAGGTGGGCATGCATTGCGACCATCACGTTCTCGGCCGCCGTCATCGAACCGAACAGACGTATGTTCTGAAAGGTGCGGGCCATGCCGCCCGCGGCGATGTCGTGCGGAGGTACGCCGATCACGCTCTTACCATCGAACATCACCGAACCGCTGGTGGGTGTGTAGAGACCGGTGAGCACATTAAAGAACGTGGTCTTGCCGGCTCCGTTAGGCCCAATGAGAGCCACGATGCCATGAACCGGAATTTGAAAGTCCACGTTGTTGACGGCCACGAGACCACCGAATTCAACCCGCACTTGGCGGGCATCAAGGAGCAGTTCGCTCATGCGACACCCTCTTCGACAGCGATGAGCTGGTCAGCCTTTTTCACCTGACGGGTTCTGGCCGCTGGAATGAAACCCTCTGGGCGGAACAGCATCATGAGGACCAGGACCAACCCGAAAAAACCAAAGTTGTAGTCAACGAGATTGACCTGTAGGTCACTGGAGATTTTCCCGAGGCCGGTGTTGAGCTTGCCACCAATCCACGACAGACC
>JAYTKG010000225.1:0-2166 GCA_043730435.1 Acidimicrobiia bacterium
CCACATCTTCGACCATCGCCAACGGAATCGAGGAGGCGGCCTCTTGCTTCTTGCCCTGCAGGTAGAGCTCTTGCACGTTCAGCGCCACGTCTTCGTAGCCCATGCGGGCGAACACTTCGAAGTGGAAGTTGGCCCCCCGTGCGCCCATTCCGCCGGCGTAGAGCGCGAGGAACGGTCGCACGAAGTCGGCGCACTTCTCGGCGTCGTCACCGGGGATGATGAACACGGTGCTGGCGACTTCGAAGCGGTCCTTCTTGGTGCTGTCACCCGACGCGGCGAAACCTTCGTCGAGGCGCTTTTGGTAAAAGTCGTTTTCCTTCGGACTGAAGAAGAGTGGTAGCCAGCCATCGCAAATCTCTGCCGCCAGCGCCACGTTCTTGGGCCCCTCAGCGCCGAGGAAGATCGGAATCTCTTTGCGCCGCGGATGGATGGTGCTCTTCAACGGCTTACCCAACCCGGTGCCCGACTTGAGCGGCATGTCGTAGAACTCACCATGGAAGTCGACCGGCGCGTCACGGCGAACGATGTCGCGGACAATCTGTACGTACTCACGGGTGCGGGCCAACGGCTTGGGATACGGCTGGCCGTACCAACCCTCGACGACCTGCGGTCCGCTCGCACCCAGACCGAGAATGAAGCGGCCGTCGGAGAGATGATCCAGGGTCATCGCGGCCATTGCGGTGGCCGCCGGGGTACGAGCGCTCATCTGCACGATGCCCGTTCCAAGGCGTATTGATTCGGTGTGAGCGCCCCACCATGCCAGTGGGGTGAGTGCGTCGCTGCCGTACGCCTCGGCTGTCCACGCTGACGTGAAACCCAGTCGCTCGGCCTCCTTGATCGCGTCGAGCGCGCCGGCCGGCGGGCCACTACCCCAGTAGCCGCTGTTGTAACCGAGCTGGATCTCATTTGCCATAGGGTTGAACCGTATGTCATCCGCGATTCGCCCTGCCACCTCGGCCGATAGTGACGCCATCGCGACAACCCTGGCCAAGGCATTTCATGACGACCCCGTGAAGTTGCACCTGGTGGGTGGCAAGGTGCTTTCGCTGGAGAGCGTGAAGCCGTTCTTCACGGCCATGCAGAGGATTCAACTACCCCATGGTCACGTCTACACCACGCTCAACTTTGAGGCGGCCGCTCTCTGGGCGCCGCCGGATCGTTGGAAGATTCCGTTCTCAACAGTGCTGAAGAACTCGCCAACGTTCCTCAGGCTCTACGGGCTGCGGTTGATCCCCAATCTTGGTGTGCTGTCGATGATGGAGAAGGCCCACGGCGAGGTCGACTTTCCGCACTACTACCTCGAGATCATCGGTACGGACCCTGCGCATCAGGGCAAGGGCTTTGGTGCGGCCCTCATGTTGCCGATGGTCGACCGGTCGGATGAGGAGGGTGTCGGCATGTATCTGGAGAGCTCGAAGGAATCGAACGTGGCGTTCTACGGTCGCTTCGGGTTCGAGGTTCGCAAGGTGTTGCACCTGCGCAACGGCCCCGACATGTGGACGATGTGGCGCACGCCCCGCTAAGCCACTGACCGGTCGCCCTCGCTACTCTCGTCGGCTGGGGTCGGGGACGGTCGGCGACATCCGTGCCTTCTCGCTGTTGACGGTTGTTCTGGGGGCCCTCGGTCAGTAGCCGAGGCGTCTCACGGCCGTGTCGTGCTCAGGGCCGTGTCGTGCTCCGGGGGCCGCGTCGGCTAGTGGCCCGCGTCGAACGTGACCGGCATGTGGGCCGGGCCGAAGATGCCAACGCCATCGGGCTTCCACTGAGTGGGGCCGTCGAGGCGCAGGTTCGGCATTCGCTGGGCAAGTAGGGGAAGCGCTTCCTGTAGCTCGGCGCGGGCCAACGATTGACCAAGGCAGTAGTGGATGCCCGAGCCGAAGGTGAGCTGCGGCTGATCGCTCTTGTGGGCGGTGATATCAAACGTCTCCGGTTCCGCAAACACGATGGCGTCGCGGTTGGCCTCCGCGATACCGACGCCCATAAATGTGCCTGCGGGGAAGAGTACGTTGCGAAATTCGATCTCCACGCTTGCGAAGCGGGCGGTGCCGCGCACGGCACCGAAGTAGCGCATCGTTTCTTCAACTGCGCGCTGAGCCAACTCTGGGCGCTCGGCTAACAGCGCCCACTGCTCGGGGTGGTGTGCGAAGAGGGAAAGCGCGCACCCGA
>JAYTKG010000226.1:0-19346 GCA_043730435.1 Acidimicrobiia bacterium
ATCGGTTGCCGTCAGACCGAACCACGGGAATGGTCGTAGCACGAGCTTTCACTGCCTGGTGGACGGGGGTTCGATTCCCCCCAGCTCCACAACACATAAGTCCTGGTCAGAGACACTTTTAGCCGCTCCGGGAAGGACAAATTCTACCGGTTTTCTACCCTGACTCGCCGATCAGTCAGGTCTATCGGGCGCGGAATTCACCGAACCGCTGTTCGGGACGCGAAGTCGCCAGACACCCGATTTCCCTTGTTCGACGCTTCTTCGTCGAAGTACACACCGGCAACTGCCTGGGTCGATCATCGATATCCCGTGCGCAAATCACATGGGGGTGATTTAGACTCTGCCGCGGTATGCCAAACACGCTCATTTACAGTCGGCTTTAAGTCCATGACACCGCCTTCGGCTGGGACGGTAGAGGTGTGGAAACGAGTTATTGTCGAGCGCCTTTGCTCCGAACAAAAGTCTTCTGGCTTCCTTACGGCGATCGCCGCCCAAGACTTCGTAGCCATGGCCGTCGTCGCCTTCTTTGACAACCCGAACAAGCAGCGGTTGGTTGCGCTTCTTCAGCAATCAGATGGGATCGATATCGTGAGCGAGGTGTGCTGGAACGTCTTAGTCGAGTCGCCTGAAGGCACTCTGACCAAGACGATCAACGAGGTGATTTGCGAGCAAGGTGCGGTATTGAAACTCAGCACTGAGCGGATCGAAGTTCTTGAAGGTCATTGGGCCACGAGCGACGCGGCCGATGAATCTGCGGGGGTGAAGTTACGGTGGCTTGCGGCGCAGGATTCTGAGTGCGCAGTCGAACTCGCAATCGGCGCAACAGAAGCCGCTGCGCCGGGACCGCTCGGACCGCGAGACTCCGTTGCTGTTCGTGTCTTGATCGAGTCGAACGAAGCGGCTGCGCATGCGGCAGTACTTAGGCTGGCCAGTCGGAACGCCACAGCGGCGCAATTGGCGATTATCGACGAGGTGGTCAGCGGCCTCACACCCCATACGGGCGCCAAGGCCGCGCTGACGGCCTTGTGCTCAAGTTTTTCCGCTGCAGGCTGGGCACCGACCGGCCACCTGTTGAGCTGCTTGACCGAAAGGTGTGATCCCGGCACGGCGATCGAGATTGCGTGCTCTCAACCACTCGCATGGGCAGCACAGCACCTGCTGCCGCAACTCGTTGAACACCATGGCGACGTCATCCTTGAGCGCTTCGCTGTTACAGGCTGGAGCGAAGGCCACCGGAGCTGGCTCATCTCCTCCGCGGCTTGGAGTGACGATCAACTCACGCAACTACTCAGGGCCATCCAGACGGCGCGTCCTCTTGACAGCGCCGGTCTGGCAGGTGTTTACGATCGCGTGTTCGATCGGATATCCCAGACGGTAGGGGCCGAGCCGAGGAAGACCGCCTACCCTGCCGTTGGTCTCCGATTGCTCGTCACCGAGGCGTTGGACGGGAAGCTTGAGCCGACAGATACACGCCTGTGCGTGCTCGCACGCTTCGAACCGGCCGTCCGACAGAGGCTCTACGCGTCAACCAGCTGGCGCAGCCCGGACCGAGCGGCGCGCCTGGCTGCGGTTGTTGGGTTCGTGTGTGTCGCTGATGTGCTGCACTTGATGCCAGATGCGCGGCGGCTATCCGCAACTGCTCGCAGCGAGTTCTTCAAGGCAGTCGCCCCCTTCATCAGCGAGGCTGTCGCTGCCACAATCGCAGGCGATTTCGCGAGCGACACAATCGCTCTGACAGCTCTTGTGCAGTCGACCGTAGGCGCGAGCGCTGTCCTCGCCCGATGGGTCTCTCACGCCGAAATAACCTGCTTCGAGAGTCTCGAAAATACCGAACATTCCAAGGGTCGTCTCCAACCGATAGCCGGGCTAGTTCGCGACTACAAGAACGACTTAACCTTCGCTGAACGAGAGAAACTTTTGAATGCATTTGTCGCCAGCCACGACCAGGCCAACGACTTGCTCGTAAGCATCGTTGATGACTGGGACTCCGCTCAGCGCGCCCCCGACGCATTGCTCAAGCTCGCCCTTTCGCACCTCACTGATCGGCCGCTCGAGAGCACCCTTTCGGCCCGCCTACTCGCGGATGTTCGGGCGCTGTGCGAGAACCACACGGACGACGAGGTGCGGTCTCTTGCCTACGGATCGTTGCCAGAATGGCCCTCCGACGCCACGACTGTCGAACTTCTGTCCCGCCGGAGGGAGACGGAGCCGTCGATCGGCCATGCTGTTGTAGCTGCGTGCGCTCGTGTGGCTACTGATCTTCTGAACATGGTCGCAGTCACTGAGGGAGAGGAACGGCGCATCAGCTTGACCCTGCTTGCAAAAATCGAACCAGCCTCGGCACTCCCTATCGCGCGCGACCTCGCTACGTCTGCACCGCTCCCAGACGATCGAATACTCGGCATCGAAATCGTTGGGGCGCACGGTGGCGGGGACAGTGACGCTAGTGCGCTCGAACAGATCTCAAAGTCTCATCCAAACGACCGCGTCCGTCACGCTGCGACCCTGGAATGGCGACGCATCACCGTTGGCGATTTGATAGGCGCACACAACCGCCTCGGACAGCTCGCCGACAAGGATCCGAGCCGATGGAATCACCTCGACCCGCTAAAGCTCTACGGACAATGGGGTGAGATGTTGCGCGCAGGCCTCGACCGCGTCGCCCGCGATGAATCCGCTGGATCATTCGGCTCAGCGATCGATCAGCTCGGAGCCGAGGTGGCGAAGGTGGTGCTCTACCGACTGCTAGAGGTCGACGGGCACTCTGTTACACATCTCAAGGCGACGGTGGTTGCTTCCGCAGTCAATAACAGCGCCGACTACGGCGTGGTAGTCCGAAACGTGCAGATCCAGCAGGCCTGGCCATCCGTCATTTCCTTGATCAGCCTTTACGAGATGCGGACCGAGCATGTTGCGCCCAAAGGGACCACTACACCGTTCGCAGTTCCGGGACCAGACGATTGGATCGCAGCGCGAAGCCTGTTCCGGCGAGGGGTTGGTCCCCTTTTAGAGCTGCTCACACTGCACGTCTAACACACGATTTGTTCGGTCGGTCAACGGTAACGTCACCCGCTCACCAACGGCCGCGCATTCCTCTTTGCGAGACGATCACACCACCATTTCTGCAACAGTTCCGCCGGCCTCGTCGTGCATGGTCGGCAGAACGTGCGAGTACTGCTGCGGGCAAAGCCGCCAGAGACTGGCCACCCATCCGAGGATAGCGTTCCACGGGCATAGAATCGGGGCTAGCGCTGAGAGGATCTTCCAAATGCCCCTACCTGCTGGTCACGGTTCGATGATCTGCATCTACGACGAAATCGGGCTGCTCCGGTGGAGCTGCACGTGCCTCAAGGGTGAGCCTCAGCAGTACGCCCTGTCGCCCTACGATGCGAAGTGTTTATGGGAGTGCCACGCAGACTCGGCTCCGTCGACCCACCACAACCCTACGAGCCCACACATGTTGTCGATCCAGTTACCGCTATTCCCATTCGGGAAGGTGAAAGCCACATGCGATCCCTGTTCGTACGAGATGCCGAGTATGAGTTTTGAGGACTGGACGAAGGGTCTGGTGCTCGCAAATTTTGGAAAACACGTGTAGAATATATCGTTAAATTCACTTCTAGAACCGAAGTTCCAGTTCACTCTTTGCCCACACGCGTATGACCGCCGACGAGAACTTGCGCGTCGCAGTTGCGTTTCGCTAACTCACTGCAGCGTCACCTCACTGCGACGGAATCCAACGCCCCTCCGTGCGAGCCTCGGTGCGAGTTCACGACTAGGGCTTCGCTGTAGTTGACGACGATGGCGTCAGCACCGTCGATGAGCCGCCATTCGTAGTCGGCGTAGTCGAGCCAGGCGAGGGCGTGACGGTGGAAGGCGAAGGCGACTTCTCGTCGATCTTGCTCGCAAATCGAGTGAAGCCGATCAGAGCGGCCGTCAAAAGGGTCGCGCCGACGAGGGCCGAACCGAACGCTGCGGCATACCCCTTGAGATCGGCGGGCACCACCCAGATCGCGAGAAGGAGCAGGAAGACAAACATTCCAATGAAGATCGCAGCGACCGCCCACTCACGGCCGACCCGGCCAAAGGCGGCCGCGGCAATAGTCATCAATGGGATTGTCACCATTGCGACAGCGGGTACCCACGATTTCGGCTCTCGAGTACGACTTGCCGGCTCGGCAGATGCGGGCGCGGGCGCCGGATCGGACGTTGCGGCTTCCACCTCGCCGATCTGTTCGAAGTCACCGGTCATTACACAATGGTGACGCACTAGATCGGCTGCGAGCGGGATCCTCTATTCACGGAAGGCGGATTGCGGGTACCCTTTCCGATCGACAGGAGGTCGCAGACATGGCAACAGTCGCAAAACGGCCTCGACCGAGGCCGCCTGGGACAAAACGGCCGAAGCCCAAGCCGCGTCCAAAGCCACGGGGATCCACCACAAGGTCCTACGCTCATGGCTGACTTCACGTAGTCCGTCATGGTGGAGAAGAGCGGGCTCTCTACGGTGCTGGCGCCAGCGGAAGGAATCGGTAGGCACTTCTCATTGGTCGGAGGTATGCCAACTCTGGTCGCATCGCTTATCCCGATCACGATTGTCGCAGCGGGGGCCCCGCGCCATCGCCCGCACCTCGCTATTGCTGTTACTACGTTGAAAGAATTACAGCTTACCGAGGTCGGATTTCTCGCAATCGTTATCGTAGCTGTTGGCCTTCTTCTTCAACCGCTCCAGTTTGCCATGACGCAGTTGCTCGAAGGCTATTGGGGGTCATCGAATCTGAGCCTGCGAGCCATGGAGCGAAGTGCGCGCCGCCATCTGGAGCGATTCCTAGTTCACGAGGTCCAGGCCGAAGACGCCCAACGGCGCGCCACCGAGGCTGACAAATGGCTTGCCAAGCTTGACGAGAGGAGGGATGAACTGGTCAAGAACGACAACTACTTCGAGGATGACGAGGAGTACTTCAACGACGAGCGGCGACGGGTTCTTCACGTCTCGCTCCCCTATCGCCTCCGCACGCAGGAGGCGCAGCGCCTTCTCGACAGATATCCATCGGCCGCCACCGACCTGATGCCCACTCGCCTTGGCAATGTGCTCCGGCGGTACGAGCGACTCGCTGGAGCAGGATTCGGTCTCGACGCGGTTTCCGTAACCGGCCTGTTGGCTCAAGTTGGGTCGGAGACCCTTCGTGACTACCACGACGACGCCCGCACGGACCTCGACGTTGCGACGCGCATGGTCCTCGTCTGGACCTCTTCAACAATCATGACTTTCGTGCTCTTGTGGCGGTTTGATGTGTGGCTACTGCTGCCAACCGTCACGTCTCTCCTCGCCTACCTGTCGTATCTGGGCACCGTTGCCTCCGCCGAGGCCTATGGCGAGGCGCTCATAGTAGTTGTTGCTCTGGGTCGCAAACCCATGTACGAAGCGCTCAACCTCGACTTCCCCGAAACAAGCGACGAAGAGCGAAAGCGAAATGAGTTGTTCCTTGACCTTCTGGCCGGCGAGCCCGTATCTCTGAGGTACCGACCCGCGTCACCTTGCAGTCCTGAACTGCTGATCGTTGATCGGCAGAGACCTCGCAGATCTCCGAGTTAAGGCGAGAGGCCTCGACAAGACTCAACTGGCCGCGCCGAAGATAAGACAACTCCGCCGGACAAGAAAACCGACCGACGAAGTGCCGGACGCATCAACGGAAAAGCCCGCTATCGTTTTCAAGTCCTCGCTTACGCCGAATCGGAGCCGCCCTTCCAGCTTTGTGGCGGGCTTTCAACTCGTTGACGTCGAACTTAACCGCGAATGAGGTTCGCCACGGTCGCCGCAGCTGCTTCATGCATCGAGGGGACCGATTGTGAGTACATGTCGAGAGTGATGGCGATCTTGCTGTGGCCGAGGCGTTCGCTGACGACCTTGGGATGAACGCCGGCTTCGAGCGCCAGGGTGGCCCAGGTGTGGCGCAGCCCGTGGATGGGCAGGTCGGGCAAGCCGTGTTTCTTGATCGCTCGTTTGAAGGCTTGGTAGACGCGCTCGGGGTGGTACGGCGATCCGTCGGGCTGGCAGAACACGAGATCCTGATCGACGAAGCCGGGGCCGATGAGTAGGCGTTGTTCGAGCATCTTCGTGCGATGGGCGCGCAGCACTTCGACGGTGCCAGGATCGAGAACGATGGGGCGACGGCCGGCAGCGGTCTTGGGTTGGCCGTAGTGGATCTCCCAGCCGATGGCCATCACGGTCTGAACGATCTTGACCTTCTTCGTGTCGAGGTCGGTGTCGTTCCACCGCAGCCCGAGCGCTTCGCCTCGCCGGGTGCCGGTGGTGGCGAGGAAGAACCAGAGTGGGAACAATTCGTCGTCGGCGGTCGCTTCGAGGAACCGGCGCAGCGTGGCGGCACTCCACACAATCAGTTCTCGTCGATGAGCGGTCCGCTTCGGTGGGTCGGCCATATCGGCGGGGTTGCGGGCGATCCTCCCCCACCGCACCGCGTCCTTTAACAATCGGTGCAGTGTCATCGCAACGTTCTCGATGCTCTTGTGCGACAAGCCCGTCCGATCACCGCCTGGCCGCGACGATCGCTTGCCGCTCTCGGCCAGCGTTGACCACAGCCGATTGAGGGCAGGGCCGTCCAGCTTTGTCATCGGCACGTAGCCGATGTGTGGCACGACGTGCGTGCGCAAGTCTCGCGAGTACTTCTCCAACGTCGAGACGCGCACTGTCGCTCGAATCGTGTCGAGCCATTCTTCGACGAAGTCACCGACGGTCTGCTTGCTCGGGGCCAAGTACTCACCACGTTGCATCGCAACGGCCATCTCGTTACAGGCCGCTTCGGCCTCACGCTTGGTGCGATAACCGGAATGCCAGCGGCGCTTCCGCCGGCCCGTCGCCGGATCCTTGTCTTCGATCACGACGTACCAATGGTCGTTCTTCTTGACGACGGAACCGCGCATCGCTCAGTCCTCCTCGGTCTTCGCCTCGGCTTGGTCTGACCCCATCTCGGCCAGCATCGCGCTCAGCTCCTCGTTGGTCATGTCCTCCGGATCGCGTATGGAATCGCGGTGGACCTCTTCGCCGTCTTTGTGGGCGAGTGACTGCAGATAGCCCTGCGGCCCGAGTGCGTTGATCGCCTCGGCGAAGTGACCGAGCTTGTCAGCGACATCGTCGAGCGCATCTCCATACTCCTTCACGAGCGCTGCCAGCCGCTCCTTGCGCCAGGTCCGGTAGTGCTTGTGCCAGTTGAGCAACGCCCGATCCGGCCCACCCATGATCAGCGAGACGGCACGGTCGGCTTCCTCGGGGTTCATGATCTTCAACTGAGTCAGCCGCTCGTCCATCTCGGCGAGTTGCCAGTCACTGCCGACGAGCGTGCGGTAGAGCTCGGACACGGGGCGACCGCTATCGACCAACTCATCGAAGCCGGTGCCAGGCGGCGGCAGGAAGAAATATGTGATCGGCACATCGAATACGAGCGCCAGCAGATACATCTCGTGGGCATCGAAGCGCCGGCGGCGCTCGCCGTCGAAACCACGCTCCATTGCCGAGATTGACGCCTGCGGCAATTGATGACCGGTGAGCATGCTCAGCTTCTGGGCGACGTACTGCTGCGTCCAGTTGCGGCGCTCCCGAAGCTCGCGGATGTTGAACGAGACAATCGCGTTCACGTCGAGCGGGCCAGAACGAGTGGCCGTTTCGGCCTCTGGCTGTCCCGATGGAGGTGTCGGCTGTTTTCTACGGGCTCGAACCACAGGAACCTCACATAGCTCATTGTTGTTTGCTTGCCAAGACTAACACATCGCGCGATGATGCGTCACTGTTGTTCTTCACAACACAGAACGGAGCAGGACCATGATGGAACACCTCCCCGATTTCCTCACGATCACCCAAGCCGCCGCGGTGCTTCAGCTCGGCCGCTCGACCACCTACGCCCTCACTGTCGAATGGGAACACACCGAAGGTCGCAGCGGACTGCCCTTCGTCTGGTTCGGCCGTCAGAAGCGCATCCCGAAGGCCGCCCTCATCCGCTTCGCCCAATGCTCAATGGGCGCACCACCTGCTGCTTGAGCGGCTCACGGTCATAGCCAGTCCACGTCGTCTCCAACTACCCCCCGTTCGCCCTTTGGACGGATCAACAACTTCCACACCGATGCACCAACGTGCAAAGGAGGTCCACTCGTTGCTCTCGATCGCCAAGTGCCGTGACCTCGACTACTACGAACGGGAAGTGATCGACGGGCGAGAGGACTACCTGTCGGAGTCGGGAACCTCACCCGGCCAATGGGTCGGCAGCCTCGCCGCTGCCGATGGGTACGCCGGCATCGCTCAGCGCGATCACCTCGCCCGAGCCTTCTCCGGCGTCCACCCTGCGGGCTTCAAGATGACTGCGCACGACCTCACCGTTCCCGGCTTCGACATGACGCTGTCGCCCTCGAAATCGGTGTCGCTGTTGTGGGCACTCGGTTCCGATGACGACGCCCGCTCCGTTGAGGCCAGCCTGTACGCGGCTCGCCGGGAGGTCGAACGATTCCTCGAAGCGGACGGTTGCTTCGTCCGACGAGGTCACGCTGGCGCATCGGTCGAGCACGGCAACGGATTCTTCGGCGCAGTGTTCCTGCATCGCACCAGCCGACTTGGCGACCCAGGCATCCATCTCCACTGGACCGTGTTCAACGTCACCGAAGGACCGGACGGTCGACGCACCGCACTCGACGCTCGCCACCTCTACCGTCTTCGCTACACCGCCGAAGCCGTCTTCCAAGCAACGCTCCGGCGTGAGCTGGTGGAACGGCGAGGTGTCGTGTTCGACGAGATCGACCGCCATGGCGTTGCCGAGATCGTCGGCATCAGTAGCGACATGCGCAAGGCGTTCTCCGGTCGACGGGCCGAGATCGTTGCCGAGATGGACCGGCGCGGCGTCCACTCCGGCGACGGCGCGCGAGTCGCCGCGCTCGCCACCCGCAAGGCGAAGCCGGTCGGCATCACTGAGGCCGAGCTTCGCGAAAGCTGGCGACAGAAGGCGCTCGACCATTCCTTCGACTTGTCGCAGGTGCCACGAATCGCCCGCGCAACGGCCCTCTCCGTAACCGACGATGAACTGGCGGCATCGGTGACGTTGGAACATGCGACCTTCGACCGATCCGACGCCATCCGAGCGTGCGCCAACGCCGGTCGACAAGGAGCTTCGCTCGACGAGATCCTGGCCCGAGCGGGCGCGTTCCTTGCCGCCCCATTGGCGATCGAAGTCGGCGAAGACCGCTGGACGACACAGGAGATCCTCGACCTCGAACGCTCCGTCGTAGATGTCGCCGCCGCACCTCGCCGCAGTGCCTTGATGGCCGAGCCGGTCAGCGTTCGTGCAGCGTTGGAGGCTCGCCCATCGATGAGCGACGAGCAACGACGCATGGTCGAGGAGCTGACCGCATCTGGCCGCTCGCTCGATGTCGTGATCGGGCGAGCCGGTACCGGCAAGACCTTCAGCCTCGACGCGGTCCGAGAGGCGTACGAGGAGTCGGGTCACCGCGTCTTCGGCACGGCACTCGCCGCGAGAGCCGCTCGGCAGCTCCAACTCGGCGCAGGCATTCGATCTACCACCGCCCACGCCCTTCTCAATCAACTCGACACCGGTCGTGTCCGTTTTCGAAAAGGCGACGTACTCGTAGTCGACGAGGTCGGGATGATGGGCACCCGAACCCTTGCCGCACTCGTCGGCCAAGCGCACCGGGAAGGGGCAAAGACGATCCTCGTCGGGGATCACAAGCAGTTGCCCGAAATCGAGGCAGGCGGCCTTCTCGCCGCGCTCGCCGAGCGCGTGCCGGTCATCGAGCTGACCCAGAACCGTCGCCAACAAGACCCCGCTGAACGGTTCATTGTGCAGGCACTTCGCAAAGGACTCGCCGAGCTGGCCGTTCGGCGACTCGACTCAATTGGCCACGTCACCGTCGCCCACAACGCTGACGCACTCCGGGATCAACTCGTGCTCGACTGGTGGCAACATCGCAGCGACAACCGAGAAGTGCTGATGGGCGCAGCCCACCGATCTGACGTGCGCGATCTCAACGCGCGCGCCCACGCTTTGCTCGAAGCATCAGGTGCCGTTGGCCCCGTTGTGGCCGAGGTCGACGACCTGCGCCTCTGCCAAGGCGATCAAGTGATGGCACTCAAGAACCGCTACGACATCGGCATCCTCTACGGCGACGTCGGCGAGATCGTTGGCGCGGTAGGTCAGGTTGTCGACGTGCGGATTGAGAGCGGCGAGATTCGACACCTGCCGCTCGACTACGTCACCGATCACCTCGCGCACGCATACGCGCGAACCATTCACAAGAACCAAGGCCTCACGTGCGAGGTCGGCCTGGTGCTCGCTGACGACACCCTGTTTGCCGAGGCTGGCTACACGATGCTCACCCGAGCCACCGACGAGACCCACCTCTACGCCGTGGTCGGGGCGCACGATCTCGACCAGGACGGCTACCCACTCGCCCACATCGTGCAATCGCTCTCGACAAGCCGAGCCAAGACCGCCGCAATCGACTACATGGAGGAACTCCAACGATGAACCACGCACCGAAGCAACCTCATGACGCCGGAGCCGAGACAGCACTGTTCGCTCTCAGTATCTTCGCTGGCTCGGTGATCATGCTCCACTGGTTTGCGGCGAACGTCGCCGCGTACGTGGCCCACCGACGTTGGCCAATCTCGGTGCCTGATAGTGCCGTCGGGTTGATCGCGCTTCGCCGCCACCTCGGCGAGCCGAGGCTTGCGTTTCCGGCGTCGATCCGTGCGGATCTCGCCGGCCCAGTCGTCTACTGGACCTCAGTCGTGGGTGTCCTCGTTCTCGCCGTCACACTCGCCGTCTTCATCGGTGTGAAATGGGCAGGAACGCGCACAGAAGCCGTGAACCGCCGCAGCCGACTGGGAGTTGCGACGCAGCCAACGCTCGCGAGCCGGAAGGATCTCGCACCGTTGTATGTCCGTCGCCCAGTGCCTGATCGACTCGTGCTGCTCCCCTACCGACGTGGCTGGCTCTCCACGGAATCACCGACTGCGGTGAAGCCCCGTGGTATTCAAGGCGCGGTCGCGCTGTTCGGGGTGAGCCAGTCGGGCAAGACCACTGCGCTCGTTTCATCAGTTCGCTATTGGTCGGGACCAGCCGTCGTCTGCTCAGTGAAGACCGACCTGATGCGGCTCACAATCGAAGCCGCCCGCGGCCGAGGCGACGTCAGGGTGTTCGACCCGCTCGGCATCAGTGGCCTGCCGACCGCCCGGTGGAGTCCACTTCGAGCAGCCAAGACGCTCGACGGCGCATCGGCCGCAGCATCGTTGCTGATGCAACCAAACGGCGACGGATCGTCAAACGACCGCTTCTGGCGCGGCCAGGCCGAACAGTTGCTGACGGCGATGCTGTGGGCCGCAGCCAACCTCGACGGCCACACGATGGCCAACGTCGTCAGCTGGGTCCTCAACCTCGACATCCCCGACGATGCGGGGCGTGGCACGCTCGCGCCGCTCGTCCGTTTGCTGCGTGACAACTCCGATCCGCAGATTGCAATAGAGGCCAGCGAGGTCGACGGCTGGCTCTGGGGTCAATGGAAGACCGATCGCCGCACAACGTCGAGCGTCTACGCCACGGCCCGAGAAGCGATCTGGCCATGGGCGAACCCACGGGTTCGGGCCAGCGCCGCCGCCTGCGACATCGACCTCAACTGGCTCACCAATGCCTCGAACACGCTGTACCTCTGCGCTCCACTTGGCGACCACAAGAACGGCATCGTGTTCTCCGCCGTGCTCCAGGACCTCATCGAGCAAGTGTTTACCCGAGCCAACCTCGGCCATCCGCAGTCACCCCGCCTCCTGATCTGCATTGACGAGACGGCGAACACCCCGATGGCAAACCTCCCCGAATGGGTGTCAACCCTCGCAGCGACCGGAACGCAACTGGTGACGACATGGCAATCGAAGGCCCAGATCGATCAGATCTACGGCCGCCACGCCGACACCGTGCTCACGAACCACCGCACGAAACTAATCTTCCCCAGCGGCCTCAGCGACATGACCACCGCCAGCTACATCAGTGACCTCGTGGGCGACGAAGCCGTACGCGGCGAGATCGAGGACCGACGCCTACTTACCCCGGCAAGCGGTCGCCGCTCGCCGGGCGACCGAACACCAGCGAGCTCGACCGCGTTTCTCCCGCCTCATGTCCTGCGGTCTGCTGCTCCTGGCGATGCGCTACTCATCCACGGCGGTATTTGCCCCGCATGGGTTCGGGCCAATCGATAGCCTTAACGCCGTCCCGAGCCCGTCAGGTGGAACCGTGTTTCGTTCAATCGCAGTCCAGAACTTTCGAGTACACAAGTCGACGACTGCCCATCTCGGTCGCTGGACGGTGCTCTACGGCAGCAACGGCGGAGGCAAGAGCAGCCTGCTCGACGCACTGAACCTAGCTTCGAGCATCATCGGCGGAGCTCAGCTCTGGCGACTATTTCAAGGCGTTTACTCCCTCGAACGCCAGATGCACGACCCCGGCCTCAACTCCATGGAATTCTCGATCGAGCATTCCATCGAGTACCCCCACGGCTTGGCACCATGTCAGGTCTCCTATGTCGTCTGCCTCACTCAAATTCGCGGCCGGGCGACGATTGACAGCGAGCGTCTCTCGGTCGATGGAACGATTGTTCACGAATCCAATGGACCCGCTTCGACGGTCCTTCGCAGCGACACCGTCGACCCCGAGGTGCTCAACTATCTTCGTCAGGTTCACGCAAACGTCCGTCGGTACCGTCTCTTCCCCGACGCCCTACGGGAGCGCTCCGACTCGACGATGCATTTCATCAAGAAGGATGGTGAAGGACTTCCGTCGGCGCTGTCCTTTGAACGGGCGGACAACGCAGCTTGCGTTGCCGCGGTCATCAGCTCGCTTCGTCGGGTCGACACCACGATCGGTGACGTACGGACTGTTGCTGGCGGAAGCGGCGACATTGAGCTGGAGTTCGATTCGTCCGCTGGCTCGCCCCTCAGCGCAGTTTTTCTCAGTGATGGGCAAGCTCTTGCGCTTGGCACGCTATGGCTAGGGATGACACCCCGCGGCCCGAGACTGCTAATGATTGATGAGCCGGAGACATCGCTCAGCCCGGTCGCAATCGGCGAGATGCTTCGTTCGTTGGATGAGAGCCTGCCAGCGTCCACCCAGGTGATCGTGACTACGCATTCCCCTTTCGTGATGAAGTGGGCTCTCAACTCAGACCAACAGGATTTGCAAGTCCGTCCTGACTTCGGGACTCGGACGTGGCGGGAGGCTCTTCGGGCCCAAGCGATCGACCCCGACACAATTCATAACGGCCATGGCGTATTAGCGTCGACAACAAGCTGCTGTGCTCTGCTTGAATCATGGTTGTCCGGGTAGCTGACAGCCACTCGATCGAGGCTGCATCGGCTATCGGACACGCCTCAGCGCCGAGTCACACCGCGCTGGGTGAGAAACTTTGCGCCACTGTGCGCCAAGCAATCGCGAAACACCTGCTAGATGGTGGTGCCGAGGTGCCCAACTTGCGCCAACTTGCGCCAACTCAACCACCTGTTGTGGTCGGAGGTCCTTGACTGGCTCCCACCGAGCCCGATTCGTCAAGTCGACAAGTTCCAGTTCCACTCTGCCTGGATCAGCGAGCAGTTAGAGGTCACGTTGAGCCGGACGGCTCGGGCGCATCATCAAGCCCGTGCGATCCATCGCCATCGACGCTGAGCATCACCTCCGCTAGGCCAAAGCCCACCGCGCCATGGAACTCGATCCGGTCCTCAATCGGCGACTATGCAAATCCATTCTTCAAGAATGTCTCAATTTCGACAGAGTGACGTGCGACAATTGAACGATGGCAACGTCTCCAGGCGTGGAACTCGGATGGACGCTGTTTCGTGACAGTGGAGGAAAGATCCCGCAAGACGACCTAAGCGCCATTCTGGCGGGCCAAGACTGCCCGCCAGTTAGCAACCGAATGTATCGACACTACCGAAAGCTGTTTCGGTTTGGCTATGAGACTTACCTTCCGATCAACCAGTTGGACGTTCGGGTGCTTTCGGACCCGATCTGGGAGCGAGCAGCGCGTACTGGTTACCCTGCGTACGAAGTCGAAAGTCAAGTGACAGTGCTGATAATCGAAGGTAGCCAGCGATTTATGCTCCAAGGTGTTGCAGTTGGTCTTAGCGATGGCGAAGTCTCCGTCAAACTGTCCGACCCTTCTGACGAAAGCACAGCTCGAAGCCAGAAACTCCAACGTCGGCAACGCAGCATCTGTCAACTGCTGTTCGACGAAACCGGCGAGACCCGGATGGTCGAGCTCATGGCGGTTACGGCGCAGACTTCTCCACGGATGACGACGCTGCGGTTTACCTTCCTTGATTTGGAGGATGTTGGACCGCTGATGCCGGAGCGGACGAGCATCGCCACGACGACCCTCACCCTCACAATCGGCGAGGACGGCAGCCGATTACTAGGAACCACCGCTCAGCAGCTTGTGGCCGCATTTCAGCTCATCGAGGTCGCTCGGGTTTTGGAGACCGAGGTGCTACAAGAACTCGATCCCGAGGGTCGGTGGCGAATTGATCCGACCGCGGTTCGCGAGCTGACCGCCGGAAGTCCCCTGGTAATGGTGGTATCCGTTGCCTCTGGCGTCGGAGCCATAGTGATGGGCGCATTGAAGGTAGCCAAGGCGTACTTTGACGTGCAGAAGGGGCGACTCGATGCTCAGGAGCAGGCTTACAAGGTGGAGGCCTCAAAGCACGGCGTCGATCGGGCGCAGGCCGAGGCACGATCTCAGAGCGCAGTGGCCGACCAAGAGGAAATTAAGACCGACATTCTCCGACTGGAGTTGGCGAAGCGAAAAGAGCTGTCGGTCGAAGCGCTAAAGGATCTCGCTCGCAGCATTGTACCATCTGTCGCCAAGGACCTTGGCCTGTCTCAGGGCGAGGACGGTGTCGAGCCCAGCACCCAGGAAGCGATTCAGATTCTGGTCGAGCGGCAGCTGGCACCAGCCGCTCAACGTCTCGTCCAGTATGGCAACGGCTTTGTTGATACCTCCTCCGCTAGCGCAGCTTGATCTCTTTGGAGTGGGCAGACTCCGTTCAGAAGTGCACCGAAGCCCGTCCACGCGGGGCTTGTTCAACGGCTCTTCGTAAATGATCGCGCTGTAACTGACCGGTAGGATCCCCAGCCGCGATGGCACGCGTCTACTATCGACCAAACGCTTCCCGCTGGTCACCCTCCCTCACCCATGAATCGAGTGGGGCGCAACCGTGTCACACCTGTGGCCTACGATCATCGGCGTGAGTGTGCTGGCTGTTGAGCGGGATCGGAACCATGGTGAGGTGTTTACGCGCCGGTGGATCGTGGAGCTCATTTTGGATCTCGCTGGATACACGGCGGACCGGGATCTGGCGGTGCTTCGAGCGGTCGAGCCGTCGTGCGGAAGTGGTGCGTTCCTTGGTCCGATGGTCGACCGACTGATCGAGTCGTGCCGCCGTCGCGGTCGGGACATCACTACCACCCATGCAGCGATCCAGGCGACCGATGTGTTGCCGGACAACGTCGCGGGAGCGCGCGAGGTCGTGCGAGCACTCCTCACCAATGCGGGAGTTGCCGAGGCACAGGCCGACGCCCTCGTGCAGGCCTGGATCAACACGGGCGACTATCTCCTTTCCCAGCCTGAGCATGAGGGGCTGTTCTGCGCGCTCGATATTCCGCAGGCCGATTTCGTCATTGGGAACCCGCCCTACATCCGCCCGGAGGATGTGCCAACCAGCCTCTACGACTCCTATCGCCGCGCTTGCTCCACCATGCTGGGGCGAGCCGATGTGTACGTCGGCTTCTTTGAGGCAGCGCTGCGAAGCCTCTCGCCCGGTGGCGTCGTGGCGTTCATTTGCGCCGACCGCTGGATGCGCAACCAATACGGGCGAGGCCTGCGGTCGCTCATCACTAACGAGTACGCCATCGACCTCATCCTGCCGATGCACGACGTGGATGCCTTCGAGGCCCAGGTATCGGCCTACCCCGCCGTTGTGATCTTGCGGAACGGTGCGCAGGGATCAGTTGCACTCGGCGAGGCCAACGCCGCGCTCCAGCCGGCCGGCGCCGCTGCGTTTACCGAATGGGTGCACGGTTCAGACGCTCACCTTTCGGTCACCGGAGTGACCGGCACCCGGCTGGCGAAGTGGACCGGCGGCGATGCATCGTGGCCCGGTGGCGATCCGGAAATGGTCGCCATCATCGAACAACTCAACGAACGATTCGAGCTGCTAGAGAACCCGCACACCGGTACCCGCGTCGGCATCGGCGTGGCCACCGGAGCCGACGAACTCTTCGTCACTACCGACCACGACCTCGTCGAAAGCGACCGCCTTCTACCGCTGACCATGTCACGGGACGGCGCAACCGGTCGGAACACCTGGGGCGGCACCTACCTGGTGAACCCGTGGGAGCAGAACGGAGCATTGGTCGACCTCGATCTGTATCCACGGCTCGCGAAGTACTTCCATCTGCACGGCACCGTTCTCCGCAATCGCCACGTTGCCGGCAAGGCTGCCGACAAGTGGTACCGCACCATCGACAAGGTTGACCACACCCTGGTCGACCGCCCGAAGCTGCTGTTTCCCGACCTGAAAATGACGACGCACCCAGTGCTGGAACCAGGCGGTCTCTACCCGCACCACAACCTGTACTACGTCGTTTCCGACAAGTGGGACCTGCGGGTGCTTGGCGGGCTGCTGCTGTCCAAGGTTGCCGAGGCGTTCGTAGCGGCCTACTGCGTGAAGATGCGCGGCGGCACCCTTCGGTTCCAAGCGCAATACCTTCGCCGCATCCGCCTCCCCTCCCCCGACACACTCACGGCCGCCGACCAGGCCGCACTCTCGTCGGCATTCGACCAACGAGATGCCGTAGCGGCAACCGAAATCGCCATCCGTCTCTACGGACTTGAACAGCACGCCGGAATTATTCGTGGCGCTTGACCTCCCCGATTACGAGCCAGCCTTCGCTGCCGCCATCGAGCAGTTCTGGGAGGACAGAGCCGGGCAGATGGCCCGCCAGCGTTTAAAGGGCCTGACCGACGCCGGTACTCGCGGCTCGGTTACCGGAGGCACGCATCTTCACGCAGTACGAGACGTCATCCGCCAAGTGATCATCGACTCCGGCATGACCCACGCTGGCAGCAATCGCCTCCCGGGCTTCTACCGAGCGGCGAAGACATGGGACACGGTCGTGATGCACGACGGTGCGGTGTTGGCCATCGTCGAGCTGAAGTCGCAGGTGGGCAGCTTCGGTAACAACATGAACAACCGTATCGAGGAGATGGTCGGCCAAAGCGCCGATATCTGGAAGGCAACACGTGAACGTCTACTCGGCCCGATTCGGCCGTGGTTCGGGTACGTGATGATCCTCGAAGCGGACGAGAAATCGACCCGCTCCCAAGCCCCGAAGAACACAGTCCTACCGGTCGACCCCGTGTTTGATCGGGCGAGCTACGTCGATCAGTACGACGTTGCGCTTGACCGACTACGTCTCGAAGGCGACATGAACGCCGTGTGCCTCGCCACCACCAACCGCCACGAGGACAACCCCGTCAGTTACCCAAACCCCACCATGACCTTCAGCCATTTCGCCCGATCCCTCCGCCTCCGCCTCGAAGAGGTCGCCGACGCTTCGTAAGAGCGCGGTTCCACGGCTGTGCCTTCTAAAAGTCATGCCAGGTATGTAGGCACGATACCTGTCAGGGTGGACCGCCGTCTTGCGCCACCCCGCTGCATAACGCCAGGTCAGCAAGGGTGAGCGCTAGCAGCCTTTGCGCCAACCTGCGGGAGCGCACACCCAGGTGGAAATACGTTGCTCCGCGAGCGCGGGCAACATGGGTGTAACGGAAGGAGTTCGTTGGTGTCCGGCTCACGACGGCTGCGCACCGCCGAAGTTGCGCCGGCGTGCGCAACATTCTGCACGGGGTCGCCCAAAGCTGTAACACCGAATTTCCCGACGCGCGATTTGAGACCGAGAAAGTATCATTTCGTTCATGGGCGACGGGGACCGCCAACGACTTGAGCCTCCACACGGAACCGGCCTGCTTCCTCGCGACCTCACACCCGACGAGCTTGGTGCTGCGCCAGTCCTTACTTCTCTTGACCAGCTCCTCATCGCGGATCTGACTGACGAAGAGGCCGACGCTTTTGCCGCTGCTATTGCCTCGTGAGGCTGCTGGTCGATACTGACGTCTTCAGCGCATCGCTCAGTCCTAGATATTTGCCGTCGCTCGATCGCCGCGTCACAGCGCTGCTCGGGAACCACTCTTCGTCGCATCGGCCACTCTCGCCGAGTCGCGATACGGCGGAATCACCGCCGAGTGGGGCGTTCCGCGAAGAGAGCGGATCGAAACGGCCATGACCGCTGCCACAGTTGTGCCGGAGACCGACGCTCCCTTGACGGCTATGGCTGAGCTTCGAGGGGCCTGTCGTCGGGCAGGTCACCCACTCACCGACAGAGTCCACAGCAACGACCTTTGGGATCGTAGGCTGCGACCGAGATGGTGAGGGGAAACGTATGGCGACGCAGAAAAAGCGCGTGAAGTACACGGTCTCGCAGGCGAAGAATTTGATGCGACGCAGCCTCGATGAGATCCTCGACCCTGGGCCGAGCAGCGTCGACGAACTCTGGTTGCACTTTGAGAGCGCGTGCGCCTACTGCCGCATGCCACTGAATCGAGAGCTACGCCAGGGCCATGTCGATCATGCGACGACAGGAGGAGGCAACCAGCCGGGGAACTTGATCCTCGCCTGCGGTCGGTGCAACGGCGACGAGAAGCTTGATCAGGCTTGGCAAGCCTTTCTCCTCCTCAAGACGGCGGGGGACGGGACTGCACTCGCCGAAAGAATCGAGCGAATTGAGTCGTGGTTTGCCAGGCACCCAATCCGAACAGTCACTCTTTCGAGAGACGCGCTTCGGCTGCGGGACGAGATTGAAGCGCTGATCGAGCAGTTTCACAAGAAGTGCAACGAGTTGAAGGTCGCCGTTCGGCAACTCGACCAGACTCCGCTCGACAACAGCGACGCATCGCTCACGGGGACTCGAATTCGTAGGCCTTACTGGCTTCTGGACCTGGCCTGCTCATCTACCATTTTTCTACCCAACTCGGTAGAAAAGGGCAGCACGAGCCATCACGGATCAACACGTCAACTTCAGAAAAGCCCAGCTCAGCGGCACTATTTGCGACTGACTAGCACCCGCCAGAACGGTCGAAATGGATTCGATTCCCCCCAGCTCCACAATCTTCAACTGCCACCCGAAGGGGGCTAAACCCCTCCATCTTCTAAAGCGCTAGGTCAGCCG
>JAYTKG010000227.1:0-1814 GCA_043730435.1 Acidimicrobiia bacterium
CACTGTTGCCGCGCTGCGAGCCCACCTTCAACTGCAACGTCAAGAGCGGCTCGCCTGCGGGCCCGGCTGGAAGAACAGCGGCTACGTGTTCGTCGATGAGGTCGGTGTGGAGTATCACCCGCAACGTTTCACCAAGATGTTCGAGGCGGTCGTCGCCGAGACCCGCGCCCCGAAGATCCGCCTCCACGACACAAGGCACACGATGGCCACACTCGCATTAGAAGCTGGGGTTCATCCCAAGGTCGTCCAAGAACAACTCGGCCATTCCGCGATCGCCGTCACGATGGACACCTACTCCCACGTCCCCCAAGCCGTCAAACGAGACAGCGCCGAAAAAATCGCCGGGCTCTTCGGGGGTACGACGTGACCGTCAGGGTTGCCGACGGTGATAGGTACCTCGGCGAAATCGTTGCGGTACTTGACGAATCGAGTCCGTTTAACGCCGCTGGCGGAGTCGCCTACGTGGTGACCGTTTCGGCGATCGTCAGTGTCAGCTCGGTCGCTAGCCAGATGACTTCATTTCAATGACGTCCGGTCCAAAGGTCAGGTTCGGCACCAGGACCAATGCCTCAGATCCCGGCACGTTGTGTGGCCGCTACGAGGGTATTGCTGTTCATAGAACTGGAGTGGGCTGCGGCTCGGTCAACTCCCTCAGCATCCTGCAGGTGCATCCGGGCGGTCCGAACTGCAGACGAACTCAGCAACCCGGGGCGATTCTTCGAACCGCCGAGAAAGCGGCCGTTTCATTGGACAGGCGAAGGCCCGATCGCTCGCTGGCGAATGCTCGACGTGATCCTCGATAGTGGTATCGTCGCCGTCGCTTACTACGCGCATATATCACGGCGTGGGCAGCGGTCGGTCAGGAATGAGATGCTGCCTCGCGCCAGCCGATGGGCGGCGGACGAGGGTGTCGAGCACCTCGTGATCGAGGCGAGTGACGATGTCACGATGAGTCGAGATCAGCACACGTTGCTCGATACGTTTAGAGAATCGGGCGGTGTGCCGTTCGGCTACGACTGGCGCTCGAAGAGCGAACCCCTGCTTTGGATCGCGGACGCGGTCGCTGGTGCGGTTGGCGAGTTTGTCATCGGCAAAGACGACCAATGGTTCAACAGGCTCTCGGCGGCCGGCGCCATTCACCTAAAGCAACACCCCTGAAAACTGCGAAAGTTCCGGCTCCCGTCCTAGACGGTCCGCTTGAGCGGACCCTCGGCCTGGCACTCCGGAACTTGCGACTTCCTCCACGAACAGTACGAGGCGACCCCTCAATTATGCATCCTCCACGCTCCGAGCGCAACACGTTTCCGCGGGCGTATAGCAGGAGTCGCTCGCGTTAGGTTTCGATGAGTTCTTCGAACGCTGCATCGCTCCCCGGCGACGGCCCGGATGGTGCTGCGACGTGAGGCGGTGCTGGGGTGCTCACGTCATCCGCCGCCTGTCCGCCGACCTGCTCCACGCGTTTCCCGACATGACTATCAACGGATCCTTCGCCACAGTGAACGCTCACTATGGTGAATTCGGGGCCCGCCTTGCGCCGTTGATCGCTGCGTAGCCGGCGGTATGGGACTAGATCTCGCCCAGACACCTGACGAACCGGCAACCTTTGTCCATCGAATGGGTCAGTCTTTGTCCATCGCTGAGATAACTGACTCATAGACGCTTGAATTCTCGTTCATCCAGTTTTCAAACGCGGGCGTGACGGCATCGGCGATTTTGCCCGAAAACGGCATACGGCAATCGGCGTCTGCAACGGCTAGAGCACGTTCCACGTCCCCACGTTCTCCCTGAAAACGCCCACTTGCGACTGCCGAATA
>JAYTKG010000228.1:0-5853 GCA_043730435.1 Acidimicrobiia bacterium
AATGACGCCTGTGCGCTGCACAGGAACGCGCACGCGGCACCGAACTCGCTGGGTAGTCCCAAACGCTTGGCCGCTATTGAGTCGCTCTGGCGTTGTCGGGCTTCTTCGTAGGTGATGCCGAGCTGATCGACCTCGCGTTTGGCCATGAAATCCTGACGCGGTGAGTCGATGCGTTCCGGCAGCAAGTTGTTGATGGTGACGTTGAAGCGAGCGACCTCAAGCGACACTGCTTTCATCACCGCGCTCTGCCCGGCACGCGCACCGGCTGACGCGATCATGTGGCTACTGGGCCGCTTCACCATCGCTGACGTGATGTTCACGATGCGGCCGAAGCCTTGCGACTTCATCGCCGGCAGTATGGCCTTCACCAGCGCGATCGGTGCATGAAAGTGCAGCCGGAGCGCCTCTTCTAGATCGTCCTCGGTGATGTCGGCAATGGTGCCGGGCTTGGGACCGACGTTGTTGGTCACCAGGATGTCAACCGTCGGAGCGGCCGCCAACAGCGCGGCGCGACCCTCGGGCGTCGTGATGTCGGCCGCTGCGGCGATGACCTCGCCCCGGCAACTGGGAGCGGCGCGCAGCTCGGCCGCGACAGCGTCAAGCTTGTCGGCGGAACGCCCGTTGACGACCACATTCACGCCCTCAGCCAGCAACGCCTGTGCGCAGGCGAGGCCAAGTCCTTGACTGGATGCGCAGACGACGGCCCACCGGCCAGAGATACCGAGGTCCACGTGGAGACTTACGCCAGCAACGCTTGGGCAGCGCGAATGCGGACGGCCTGTTCGGACTGCCAGGCGTCCATTGGCATGCACTCGGGCTGGGCAGTGCAGTAGGCCTCGGTCTCGGCCAAGATCTCTTCATCCGACAGGCTGAGGTCAAGCGGAAACCCGCACGGCTGGCGGACATACCAGGGGCTGTCAACGAAGAACTCGAGCGCGTTGCCTTCCGGGTCACGGACGTAGAGGGCCCAGGCGTTGCCGTGGTTCATCGGCGCAAAGTTGTCGAGGCCCGCAGCAACGAGTCGGGTCTTCACCATCTTCATGGTGGCCAGATCGGGCAGGCGGAACGACAGTTGGAAGAGCTGGCTACCAAGGCTGCCACCGAACGGCGGGTCGGTGCGGAGCTCTTCCTGGTTGCGACCCTCCACGATCACCAGCTGGTGATGGTCGCCCGCGTTACTGGTGAGAAACGCAATCCGAGCATGGTTCCCGTGCGGCAGATGGTCGGTGTCAGACACCACCATGCCGAGCGTGTCCGTATAGAACGAGAGCATCCGATCGAAGTCGAACACGCTGATACCGAGATGAGCGAGAGCTACCTTTACGCCGTCCATCCCCGCAGCGTAAACGACCTCCGGCACCTCACGTGACAGAGGCATCGCCGAGGCGGCGACCCAGGTCAGTGCGCGGCCTGCAGCGCTTCCCATATGCGCATCGGCGAGCACGGCAGATCGATCTCCGTGACGCCATGAGGACGGAGTGCGTCGAGCACCGCGGAGTGCAGCGCGGGCGTTCCCACAACCGTTCCCGACTCGCCGATCCCCTTCACGCCAAGCGGACTCAGCGGCGACGGGGTTTCCATTTCGATGCAGGTGAACGACGGCATCTCGGCCGCTGATGGGATGCCGTAATCGGCGAAGTTGCTCGTGCGAGGCACGCCGTTTTCGTACTGCATCTCTTCAAACAGCACTGCGCCGACGGCCAATCCGAGGCCACCGTGCACCTGACCCTCGGCCATCTGCGGTTGCAGGATCGTACCGGCGTCATCAACGCAGACGAGCGATCTCACCCAGCAGGATCCGGTCTCGGTGTCGAGTTCGACCGCGGCGACGCATGCGCCGAAAGCGTACGCGGCAGCGGCGGTGAACCTCGCAACCTCAGAAATCTCACCGAGGTCGATCCAGTCGAGCGCCCGAGATGGCGTTCCCGCCACGTGGAATCGGCCGGCCTCGAATACGACATCTTCCTCGGCTGCCTCGAGGAGCGACGCGGCCTTTCGTTTGGCCGATTCGATCGCCGCTTCTGCTGCGCGATAGGACGCTGATCCTCCGAGCTGGGTAGAGCGTGACCCGATCGTGCCGCCGCCGAACGGCGCATACTTCGTGTCGCTGTGCACCACCGTGACGGCCTCGGGGTCGATGCCGAGTTGGTCGGCGACGACCTTGGCGAACGTGGTCTCATGGCCCTGCCCGTGAGGGGACGTACCAATGATGAGCGTTACCGTGCCGTCACCGTTCACGGTGACGGTGGATTCCTCCTCGCCACCACCGGTGGATTCAACGGTGCACGACACACCGATACCCAGTTCGATGGGGTCGCCCGCGGAGCGGCGGGCAGCCTGCTCGGCGACCAACGCGTCATACCCTGCGGCCTCAAGACAACGGTCGAAGGCCACCCGGTAGTCACCGCTGTCATAAACGGAGCCGACTGCCGTCTTATAGGGGAACGCTGTGGGCGCTACGAAGTTCCGTCGGCGAATTTCTACCGGCGACACGCCGATAGCCAGCGCCAAATTGTCCATTGCTCGCTCGATACTGCAGGCCGCCTCGGGTCGGCCAGCACCCCGGAACGCGTTGGTGGAGTTCGAGTTGGTCACCACCGAGGTACCCGACACATACGCCCGCGCTATGTCGTAGGTGCCGGTGCCAGAGTTCTTGAGGTTCGAGGTGATGAATGTGCCCATAGCCGGATAGGCGCCGCTGTCCTGCAACGCCTCCACCGAGTACGCCTGCACGATGCCGTCGTGGGTGGCGCCGATCTTCACCGTATGGGTCGACGCGCGGCCATGGCCCATAGCGAGCATTGCCTCTGTGCGGGTTTCGCACCATCGCGTCGGATGGTCGAGATGGCGGGCGACCCATGCCACCACGACATCTTCCGGGTAGCAGCCGTAACCGCCCTTGGCCCCAAACCCTCCGCCGACGTCGGGAGCGATGGCGCGCACCTTGCCCGGACCAAGTCCCAGCGAACATTCCATCACGTACTTTGCTCCGGCCGGTCGCTGCGAGCAGACATAGGCGGTGAGCGCTTGATCGGCACTGGACCAGATGGACGCACCGGCTCGGGGTTCGATTGGGCATGCGCTGAGGCGAGGGTGACGCAACGCGAAATCGAGCACGACATCACACGCGGCAAACGGGTCGTCCTCGAACGGAGGTGTCTCCCAGAAGTAGGACACGTTGGTTCCCGCGTGTGCGTGGAGTAGCGCTTCGTCACGACGGGATTCCTCGATGTCGCTGATGACCGGCAACGGGTCGTAGTCGACAATGACGGCCTCGGCCGCGTCCATGGCCACGGCCTTCGTGGTGGCAATGACGACGGCCAGCGGTTCACCTACGAAACGCACGATGTCGTGGGCGAGCATCGACCGCACCATCTTGACGTTCATGATCGGCAGTCGGGGCGGCAGCGGCCACAGCTCAAGCCGCAGATCGGCACCCGTATAAACGGCGACTACTCCGGGCATGGCCGATGCGTCGCCGGTGTCGAGCGAGACCAAACGGGCATGCGGCTCGATCGAGCGCACGAAGACAGCGTGATAGGCACCGTCCAACTCGGGCAGGTTGAGGCCGTCGATGAACGTACCTTCCCCCACCAACAGTGGCCGGTCCTCCCGGCGATTGGCCGCCGGATGCTCACTACTCATCGATGCCTCCCATGCGTCTACCTTGGTGCGTCGAACGTAGCAGTGCGAGTTCGTGCGTCGCTTCAGACAAAGGTGCTTCCAAGGACCCTCAGTAAGTTATAGCTGGTCGAAGATAACACTTATTAAACAGTCTTGGCTTACAAATCATACTGCTTTTGATAAGCTATGACTATGACTCGAACGATCGTAGCGTCCCGGGCGAGAGTGGCTCTCGACGAGCAATTTGCCGAAGTACATCGGCGCGCCTTCACACCGCCACCACGGGGCTGGGTGCGGGCGATCCGAGACGCGCTAGGCATGACCACCGCGCAGCTTGGCGGCCGGTTGGGCATTTCGTCGTCTGCCATTGTGCAACTTGAACAGTCCGAAGTTCGCGGCACTGCGCAAGTCGCAACCCTTCGACGGCTCGCTGACGCGCTCGAGTGCGAACTCGTCTACGCACTCATTCCGCGAACCAGTTTGGCCGACACCGTTCAACGGCAAGCGGAGCGCCAGGCCACCCGATTTGTTGCTCGGGCGAACCAGACCATGCGGCTTGAAGACCAGGGCCTCACCGCTACGCAACTGCAACGCCAGATCGACGATCTTGTGGCGCAGCGCCTCAACAGCCCCGCCCTCTGGGATGAGTCAACCACGTGATCGTGCTGGGTGGAGACGACGCTCCCGATGCGACGCCGCTCACACCCAACGATGTCGAAGGTCTCCGACCGACGTGGGTTTCGAATCGAACGCAACTGAACGAGTGCGAACAGCAAAACATCCAAGCCGCCATGCGGTGGGTATTCAGCACCCGCGGCCGGCGGCCAGTGAAGGACATTTCGGGCCTCCTCACCATCGGCTTCAGCGATCTTCTTCATCGACGAATGTTCGGCGACGTGTGGACGTGGGCCGGAACTCGTAGACGCCGAATCACCAACATCGGCGTCGACCCAGCGGAGATCAACGTCTGCATAAAGTTGCTCTTTGACGATGCCCGGTACTGGCACGACAACAGCGTCTTTCCTCTGCACGAGATTGCAGTACGCATCCATCATCGCCTCGTTTGCGTCCACCCTTACGTGAACGGGAATGGACGACAAACCCGCATGATGGCCGACCTCTACGTCCACCTCTGCCAGGCTCCTGCGCTGACATGGGGAGGCCAAGCCATCCTCACCGATGCCGGGGTCGCCCGGACCCGCTATATCGAATCCCTCCGAGCAGCAACCGCTGGAGACATCAGCGATCTGCTGTCCTTCGCTACCGCCTGATGGGCGACCTTCAGTTCGCTGAGGAGCCGATCACGCATGGGTGATCGGCTCCAGTAACGGACAACGTCGTGTTAGCGCTTGCCGATGGGGGCGGGGGCGACGGTGGCGCGGATCTCGATCTGGCGGTGCGGTTCGAGGTATTTGCTCTTGCGTGAGCTCGGCTCGCCCCAGACGAGCGTGACCTCGCTGCCCATTTCGGCGTGCTTCGAGTCGAGGACGCCGATGGTGCACATCGACCGCTCGGTCCACAGGAACGTCGGGTAAATCGACACACCGACGTTATTGCCCTTGCCGTCGTGCACACCGTCGTACAGCCACGTGGCGTAGTTGGATCGCGGGAACTCGAGGTAGCGGGTCGGCAACTGGTCGTGGTCCATGTAGCCCTCGATGATCTTGGCGACGTCTTCGGGGTTCCAGACCAGCGACACCTTCTGGCGATGGTCGTTGTCCTTCGATGCGGCGAGCGCATCACGACCGACAAACTCGCCCTTGTCGAGCTTGATGACGTTGCCGTAGCCGAGCTCCCAGGGCGTGAAGTAGTAGTCCTCCACGTTCGGCGCGTTGTAGCTGCCGCCGAGCGCCCAGGTGGCCTCCGGCGCCGTGTCGGGCAGCCACTCGCGGAACGCCTTCATCTCAGGGTGGGTGAAGATTGCCGGCATCGGGCGTGACACCCAACCGAGCTCCATAGCCGTGGTGAAGTAGGCGACCGAGCCGACCCGCTTCATGTCGTAGGCCTCGCCGGCCGCCAGGACCGCCTCTTTGACCGCCGGGCCGTCGTCCCATGGGCCGAACAGTTCCCAGCCGGGGTTGCCGGCCATGGTGTGCTGCATCGCAGTGACCGAGCGGCCGGCGATGGTGACATGCATCAGGTGCAGCTTGGGCACCTGCGGCATCGGCGCGCCGGTGAGCTGTTCCATCAACGCCGGGGCGTGCGGGCCCTCCACCTGGAAGCGGTAAA
>JAYTKG010000229.1:0-4086 GCA_043730435.1 Acidimicrobiia bacterium
TGTTAACCGGATTGGGTGTTGACGTGCTGGACGCCAAAGGGAACGAGAGCAGCAACAAAGAAGCGCCCAAAGACTCGTTCTCAATTACTCCACCAGCCAGTACGGTGCCCAAGGGTGGCGGTGCCATTCGTGGCCTCGGCGAAAAGTTTACCGCGAATCCCGTCACTGGCACCGGCTCGATGTCGGTGCCAATCGCGACGAGCCCGGGCCGTTCAGGCTTTGGGCCGCAGCTCGCCCTGAGCTACGACTCGGGTGCCGGCAATGGCCCCTTTGGTCTTGGGTGGAACCTTGCGTTGCCCGCGATCACGCGCAAAACCGAAAAAGGCCTACCGCGCTACCGCGATGCCGAGCACCCCGATGTCTTTCTGTTATCGGGTGCCGAAGACCTCGTGCCGGTGCTTGAAGAGCGCGGCAGCGAATGGCACGCGCGTCTCCTAGAGCAACGCCTCAATGGCCGCCCCTACCGCGTCGAGCTGTTCCGTCCGCGTGTTGAAGGCCTCTTCGCACGCATCGAGCGCTGGACCAATCAGGCTGATGCAACCGACGTGTTTTGGCGGTCGATCTCCCGCGACAATGTCACCACCTGGTATGGAAAGTCGGCGGAGAGCCGCATCGTCGACCCAGCCGAGCCATCGCGTGTCTTCGCCTGGCATATCTGCGAGAGCTACGACGACAAGGGCAATCTCATTGTCTACGGCTACAAGGCTGAGAACTCGCACCGGGTCGCCGCCGCCACGCTACATGAAGCCAACCGTAATGCCCAGTCTCGCAGCGCCAATCGCTACCTCAAGCGTATCCGCTACGGCAACCGCACACCCTATCTGCCCGATCTCGTCTCGACAACACCAACGCCGCTGCCCATCGCATGGCTGTTTGATGTCGTGTTCGACTATGGTGAACACGACACCGACATGCCGCATCCCGTGGAAGAGACGCAACCGTGGCGCGCACGCCACGATCCGTTTTCCACGCACCGCTCGGCCTTCGTGATTCGTACCTATCGGCTGTGCCGGCGTGTGCTGATGTTCCACCATGTCGCGGAAGATGCCGAACTCGGCAACAACTGTCTCGTTCGCTCCACGGATCTGGTGTATCGGGAACCGGTGGATGTCGACGACGGTACCCAGCCTGGTTTCACTCATCTGACTGCTATCGAACAGCGCGCGTACCAGCGACGCAGCGACGGCCGCTACGACTCGCGTCAGGTTCCACCAGTCACGTTCAGATACAGCGAACCCCACATCGATGCCACTCTGCGCAGCATCGACGCGAGCCAACTAGAGAACCTACCCATCGGCACAAGGCCCAGGCTATCAATGGATTGATATAGACGGCGAAGGATTGCCCGGGATCCTCAGCGAGCAGTTGGGAGCGTGGCACTACACACCCAATCTCGGCGATGGCCGATTCGCTGCGAGCCGTTGCATCAGCGAGCAGCCGATGCAGGCGATGCACGCTCCCGGCACAACACAGTTGCTGGATCTCGATGGCGACGGTCAACTCGAACTGGTGTCCATGCAAGATCCGATGCCCGGCTTTTACGCGCATGACGATCAAGGCCGCTGGCGAGACTACATCCCGTTCGCATCATTGCCGAATATCGATTGGACTGACGACAATCTGCGCTTCCTCGAACTTGACTGGCGATGGGCATGCGGATGCGCTCATCACCGAACAGGAGGTCTATACATGGTATCCCAGCGAAGCACGTGGGGGCTACGGTGTTGCCGAGCAGGCGCGGTGGCGCTTCGACGAAGAGCAAGGTCCACGCTGTCTATTTGTCGATGGGACACAGACGATGTTTCTCGCCGACATGTGCGGCGATGGCCTCACCGACTTGGTACGCATTCGAAATGGCGAGGTGTGTTACTGGCCTAACCAGGGATACGGCTCCTTCGGCGCCAAGGTCACGCTCGACAATGCGCCGCATTTCGACGCACCGGACCTGTACGACCCGTGCCGCATTCGCTTGGCTGATATCGACGGCAGCGGCCCGATCGATCTCATCTACCTAGGTCGTGATGGGGCTCGCCTGTACTTCAATCGCAGCGGCAATGCGCTCAGTGATTCGCGGCACGTGGATCTGCCACCTGCCACCGAGAACCTGGCCGCCGTTCAGGTTGCCGATCTGCTCGGCAGCGGCACGGCCTGCCTCGTGTGGAACTCGCATCTGCCAGGGGATGCCGCGCGCCCTGTGCGCTACATCGACCTGATGAGCCAAGGCAAGCCGCACCTCCTGATCGAGATCGCTAACAACCTCGGTGGCAGCACGCAAATCGAGTACATACCTTCGACCCGCTTCTACGTTGACGACAAGCTCGCCGGCACGCCGTGGATCACACGGCTGCCGTTTCCCGTGCACTGCGTCAGCAGAGTCACGGCGCGCGACGCGTGGCGTGGCACCACGTTCAGTTCCACCTACAGCTATCACCACGGTTACTTCGATGGCCTTGAGCGCGAGTTCCGGGGCTTTGGGCGGGTCGAACAAGTCGACGTGGAGGACTACGGCCGCTTCACAGGCGCCAATGCGGGCAGTCCCTGGATCACCGAGGATCAGCGTTTGTTCCAACCACCGGTCAAGAGCGTGACCTGGTATCACACCGGCGTCGCGATCGATCGTCGCCGCGTGCTCTCACAATACGAGCGCGAATACTTTCCGTCGCGATACCGGCTGGAAGGCGACTTCCAGGAGCGCGCACTGCCTGAACCGCAACTCGACGAGGGCCTCGATGGTGACGAGTGGCGCGAAGCCCTACGCGCGTGCAAGGGCATGGTGTTGCGCCAGGAGGTGTACGAGCTCGATGTCGATGCGCTCACCGCACCAGGCCCACAGCACCGTCCGGTGCGGCTCTACAGCGCCGCCACCCACAACTGCCGCATCCAGCGTCTGCAGCCGCGCGGCACCAACCGGCACGCGGTGTTTCTGGTCACCGAAAGCGAGGCGCTCAGTTACCAGTACGAGCAACCCCTTCCTGAGCCAGGCGGTACCGTGCAAGCCGACCCGCGCATTGCCCACATCCTCACGCTGCGAGTGGACGACCTCGGCCAGCCGCTACAAACTGTCGCGGTCGGCTACCCGCGGATTCGAGCCCACGAGGACGATGCACTCGACGCAAGCGCCTTGCGCCGCGTCTGCGCCGTGCAAGCCGAACAACACCTGGCTTACACCGAAACCCGCTATACGTCCGATGTGCTGCTCCCCGCCGCCACTGATACGGCGTTGCTCCACCACCGCCTGCGTATGCCTTGCGAAGTACGTAGCATCGAACTCGCCGGCATCAGGCCTGCGGTAGGCTCCTACTTTCAGCCTCAAGACTTTGCTTCGCTGCGTCTAAGCGACCACTATCCGGCGGTGGACGAGTCCGTTTCGCCCGTGGATGTGGCCCCGCTGCCTTACCAACGCCTGCCCGATGGCGCGACACCGCAACGGCGTCTTGTCGAGCACGGGCGCACGTTGTTCTTTGATGATGCCCACGATGTCACCGCACCGAGCAGCCCCTTGCCCTTTGGTCAGCATGGGCCGCGCGGCTTGAAATACGAAGACTATAAACTCGCACTTACCGACGATCTGCTGGCGGCCATCTTTCAAACTTCCGCCGGCCTATCTGGCTTGCCCGCCGATATGCTGGCCTGGGAGTTGCGCCCTGGCGTCACAGCTCGCAGCCTGCTCGACGACCCACTACGGAGCGGCTACCAGCACGACCCCACCACCGGCGAATATTGGATGCGCTCCGGCATCGCCGGTTTTGCTGCCGACGCGGCCCAACACTTCTATCTGCCCGAGCGCTACACCGATCCGTTCGGTGGCACAACCACACTCGAATTCGACCCGTTGGATCTGTACGTGCGCAGTACGACCGATGCCCTCCACAACCGCAGCGAAGTATTCCGCTTTGACCACCGTGCGTTGATGCCGGTGGAGATGATCGATGCCAACGGCAACCACACCGAAGCTACTCTCGACATGCTGGGCCAGGTGATCGCCGTTGCTAGAGCGTTTTTGGTTTATGTCTTTACATAGCCTGAGGACGCGAAGTACCGCGTACATTCGGCGGGTGTGAAGCGGTCGAGCAGCATGCCGATGGC